>JBIOJM010000012.1:0-65929 GCA_044450785.1 Isosphaerales bacterium | reverse complement strand
GTATGCCCAGTCCTTCTCGGCGGTGGAGGTGGAGACGCCGAGCGCGGCGGCCGCCTGTAGGGCGGTGAGGCCGGCGAAGAACCGGAGCTTGACCAGCTCGGCCTTGCGCGGGTCCTCCGCTTCGAGCTGCCGGAGGGCCTCGTCCAGGGCGAGTAAGCGGTCGCTGTTCTCCTCCTCCAGGGCCGGCTCGATGGCGTCGAGGTCGAGCCGGCGGCGTCCGCCCCCGGCCTTGCGGGTCTGCTTGTGCCGGGCCCGGTCGATCAGGATACGGCGCATGGCCTCGGCGGCGGCGGCGAAGAAGTGCCGGCGGCCGTCCCAGTCCTGGGTCTGCTTCCCGCCCAGCAGCCGTAGGTACGCCTCATGCACCAGCGCGGTCGCTTGCAGGGTCTGGCCGGGCTGTTCGTGGGCCAACTTCTCGGCCGCGAGTCGGCGCAGCTCGTCGTAGACGAGCGGCAGCAGTTGCTCCGGGGCGTGCGGGTCGCCCTGTTCGATGGCGGCCAAGATTTGCGTGACATCGGCCATGCGGTCCGGTTATACCCCGGCGGAGAACGGGCCGCTACCACTAACCGGCCACCGCCCGTCACCCCGCCACCGGACGCTTACGATCAAGTCAGCGGTGATTTCCCAATCTACATGATCTGGATGCGTTGCCCTCCAATGCACCTCGATCCTTCTAAACCCGTGCGGGATGATGCAGATGCGCCTGTTCTCTGGCTGCAAGTTGATCTCTTCGTCCGGCGCGATCAGTATTCGGCCGTGCACAAGCTCCTGTCGAAGCGAAACGGAGAAGCGCAGGAGATCGATCACGCGAAGCGTCTCTTCAAAGGCCAGTTCCTTCGCTCGATCGGCTTCGGCCTCGACCTCGTACATCACGTACACACCAGGACTAACCCCCTGTCGAAACATGCCCGAAGTTACTTCGTTCATACCGCTGCACCATCGCTCAAGCAGTCCCTCTGTCACATTTACGAGTTGAACTCTGCCGATCTTTCACGATTCGATTCGCTCGTACCTCGCGTCGTTCATGCCCCCCGCTGATCGGCCCGCTGACGGTGGGTCGCTGCGCTTTCGTCATGGATGGTATTTGCTCGCATTCAACCCCAGATACTGAACTGTGGGGGGGTAAATGCGGCAAAGAATGATTTGAGCGGTGTCGCCTGCGGCGTGATGTAGGAAGTTCAGTGCAGCATCGTAACTGCCTTGAAAACAAGGACTGTAAGCATCACTACAACGTGTTCCCAATACCACGCACATGGCAGCCGTTCCGGACTCAAAATCCGGTCCCCGCAAGGGGGTGTGGGTTCAATTCCCACCTTCGGCAATAAGGACTTGCGGCAAATCGGCGCCCCGCGTTGCTATCAGTCTGGCGACAATTTGGCCCTTCTCCGGCCAATCAACCGCAGGCGCCCTTTTCGATCAGGTCGAATATGTCAACGCCGTCCTTCTCAACCCGCACGTCACCGTCTCCAGGCCAGACGGAGATGATGGTGTCGCCGCTTTCTGACTCGACTTTCAGCGTCACCGGCTCTTTTTCAAACGTGTCCTGCACAGTCACCTTCTCGCCAGCGGCTAACGAAAAGTGGACGCACTCCGGCTCGACGTTCAGGATCACCGGCCCGGACAGGTCGTTCTGGATAACAAACCGGCTGTGCTTGGTCATTGCTCATGCCCCTTTCAATCAAACAGCTTTGCGATCTCCCGCAGCTGGGCGGCCCGACCAACGGCGCTTGGGTTCCTCGGTGTGATCCTGGCGATCTGTTCGTAGCCCTCAGCGACATTTTATTGTGCGATCAGACGGCGAGGTCCCTGGAGCGTGAGCCGACGATGTCCGTATGGTAGTCGGCCACGCTCACGTTGTAAACCGGACCTGGGGCGCGGGGATGCAAGGACAGGAATTGCATCAAGTCCGGGTCAACAATCAGATCGAGCCTCTTGCCCACAGCAACAGCTTCATGCAACCTATATTCGGTGGTCACGAAACGGCGCGAGGAGTGGACGCAGAACGCGGTTGCGAACGGGTTGGTATCACCGAGCTTTATGAGTGAGAGCTTCTGCGTCCGCACAAACCCTCTCAATTGAAACTTGACACCTGGCTCAAGGGTAGTGGGATCAGGTTGGGTTCGCGCGCGAAGATTCAGCGGAAGAGACCCAGATAAAGGAGCAAAGTCTTGGCTTGCCATTCGATGTGGAAATTGAGCTTACTCTGCGGCGTCGCGGCCGTGGCGTGGAGCACGACCTTGGTTGCGGCCGAGAAGCCAGCGCCGACTTACCATAAAGACGTGGTACGTATCCTTCAAAAGAACTGCCAGGATTGCCACCGCCCCAATCAGGTGGCGCCGTTTTCTTTGCTCACGTATGAGCAGGCCCGCAAGCGCGCCAGGGACCTGGCGCACGTGACCGGCGAGCGGATGATGCCCCCCTGGCCTGCCTCTTCGAGCTTCGGCGGCCCGTTCCGCGATGCGCGGGTGCTGACCGGGGACGAGATCGCCACGCTTCAGTCGTGGGTTGATGCCAATTGCCCCGAAGGCGATCCCAAAGAGGCGCCCGAGCCCCGGACGTTTTCTTCGGACTGGGCGCTTGGCGAGCCGGACGTGATCCTGACGATGCCCGAGCCTTACCCCCTGGCAGCCACGGGCAGCGACGACTTCCGCGTTTTCGTGCTCAACACGAATTCTCCCGAGGATCGCTGGATTCGGGCCGTCGATTTTCATCCGGGCAATCGCTCGGTCGTGCATCACATTATCGCGGGAGTGGATCCATCGGGCCGGGGTCGCGAGCTCGATGCGGCTGACCCGGGGCCCGGTTATCACGACCTGGGTGGATTCGGCGATGGAGTGCCCATCTCCGCCTTTCTGCCGATCTGGACACCGGGCGCCAAGTCCCGGTATTGTCCCGACGGCACCGGATACATGCTGCCCAAGGGGGCCGACATTTTGATCCAGGTCCACTACCACAAGACCGGTAAGCCCGAGACCGACGCTACCGCCGTGGGCCTTTATTTTTCCAAGAAGCCGTTGCCACGCCAGGTTCATACCGGTTTCGTTTTTCCCAACCTTACGATGAGCCAGGCGCTGGCCGCCCGGGCCAAGGTTGAGGAAGCCCAGAAGGCGGGAAAGAGAATTGGAATCCTCGAGTTGCTCCGCGAAGTGGCTGCCATGGTGATTCCGGCAGGGTCGACTCACTATGAAGTCAAGGCATCGACCAAGCCCGGAGCCAGTATGATGGCCCGTGCGCTCGACCGTGACATTCTTGTCACTTCGGTGATGCCCCACATGCACTGGCTCGGAAAGGATTTTACCTTCGCGGCTGTCTTGCCCGACGGCAAGACCCGTATCCCGCTGATCAAGATCGACCACTGGAACTTCAACTGGCAGGGCACCTACGCTTTCAAGGAGCCGATCCGCATGCCGAAGGGTTCGTGGTTCGAGGTGCAGGCGCATTTCGATAACTCCGACGCGAATCCAGCCAACCAAAACAAGCCTCCCAAGCTCGTCAGGTGGGGCGAGGGGACCAACGATGAGATGTGCATCGGCATCTATGAGTGGGTCGTCATCGAGGGTGAACCGGAGCCGGAGCGCAGGCGCGTAGGACGCTGAGGCGGTGCCCCGTCGTCTGGCCGGCATGCTCATTGGGCGAAGGCGCAGAGGCGTCGCACCTTCGCCGTCCTTCGCACTGGCGGCGGCAGGATCAGAAGCCAGGAGTTCGCGCACTCGTCCTGCGTTCCCCGATGCGACAGCCGAAAACAGCTCTGCGCTCATGTGCGATGCCCTTCCCGTCGACTGACGACTTTTCCCCTGAGGGACGGTGGGACGCGAGTCGGATTCGGGGTTATTCTGTCCCGGCTATCGCGCAATTTGAAGAGCGTCGCTGGATCAGGCACAGCAACGATGATCGCGAGGCCGTCTTTCTCGTACGAACTGTGGATCTAGGATTCGAACCTAGTTCCCCCGGTTCCACGCCGCGTCGGGGTGACCTTGCAGGCTGGAAAAGGGGACGGTCATCTTTTTACGTATACTCGGAGCGGGCTTTCGCGAGCACCATCTCATGCGACGATCCCCGGATCCGACCTTGCGGGGTCGCCAGCTTTCGTAGGCAGGCAGAAAAGGGCCTTGGTCGCATGACCATCCGTCAGATAAGTTTCGATTCGCACCCGCCAGTGGAAATGTCGCGTCGTCTCCGTGTTTCCCCCGCCTGGCTTTTGGTCCTCTTCTCCGTCGCGCCGGTGGAGTAGCTCGGCCACTTCGGGGATCGCGAACTCTGTCGAGATTTCAATGATACTTTCAGCCGGGAAGAACGGACTCTCGAAAGCACTGGTCTTCGTGTTGGACCAGAGCTCGCGATCCCGGATGAGTGCAGGATGAAAGTGTGGAGCGGCTGGATCAAAGTGAACCTGAACAATCGTGTCTACGCAGATGAGTGAGACATCCAGCCGCGCGATATTGACCGGCCTCCGGGTCTGCTGAAGAATCCTGAACTTGAGCGGTTGATGAGACTGCGATCCTTGCATCAACCAGACATCATAAGGACCAAGACCTCCAGAATGGCGCCAGTTACTAAATCGTCGCTTGCCGAGCGTGATGACGCAACTGATGCAGATCCATCCACACAGACAGACGCCTATCAGCCCGACGATTTTCCCCCATTCCGGCCAGCGCCAAGGCAGCATACGCCAGTCCTTGAATACCAAGGGGAACAAGAGAAACATCACCGAGAAAAGAATCGCGGCCACCGAGAGTTGAGCCAATATCGCTTTCGCTTGCTCCTCAACAGCCGGATTTGCCGGTTCGAGGGGAAGCCAGTTGCCGTCGATCGATTTCGGAGGTCGGCTCGACATGGTGCCGGCCAGTCTAACAAGTATAAGTCGTCCGTCCGCTGTGCAGTCGCCGTGGCCAGCCGGGGAATGGACCGCAATCGCGCTGGGCGCGAGTCTCCCGACCGGGCCGCGGTCACTACCGCTCGTTTCCGTGCATGCCTACCAGCCAACCGCGCTTGTGTTGGCGGACATCAGGAAGGTCCCACGGCTACCGCGTGCGACAGACGGTGTTACTTGGCTCTCAGGCCGTAAAGATCACGGAACGTGGAGCGTGTTGACAAATGTCGTAGGCGCTGCCAACCATAGGAGGATCGCTGCTCGGACACCGGGAGCTTGTGTTACGAACAGTATTGTTGCCGGAGCGATGCCCGGGCGAATGGCGAAGCTGCTGGCCGTCCTGCGCGTCGCCTGCTTCTGACTTCCGCCATGACTGAGATCCAGCCAAGTATCCCTGGTGATCGTCGGATTCCGCCGAGGCGCCGGTACCGATTCCGAGTCAGCGTGCGGGCCCTGATGTCCCTTGTGATCGTTATCGGCGCGGGGCTGGAGTGTTGCATTCACCAGTCCCGAGAGCAACGGTTGGCGGTTCAGGCGATCCGGTCGCGCGGCGGCACCATTTACTACGACGACTACGACGCCGTTTGGCCTCGACGCCTTCCCGACGGTAAGTCATGGTGTCCGGTGTGGCTGCAACAGTTGCTCGGCGACGACGACTTCTTTCATCATGTCGTGGTGGTTGATTTAGATGTAGAAAAGTCAGGCCATCGCGCTCGCACGACGGACGCCGATCTGGTCCACCTGGAAGGGCTGCGTCACGTGAAGATTCTGTGGCTTGGCGGCGGTCGCATTACCGACGCCGGGCTCGAACATCTCAAGAACCTGACGGACTTGCAAATGCTGGGCTTGCGGGGGAATCCTATCTCGGGCGCAGGCTTGAAGCACCTTCGAGGTCTACGAAAGTTGCGATTCCTCGATCTGAGCCAAACGGCCGTAACCGACGATCAGTTGACCTACCTGAAAGATTTGACGGGCCTGGAGACAATCGACCTGGAGAACAACCCACAACTTACCGGGTCGTTTCTTCAGCATGTCGCAGACTTGCCGAACCTGAAGACCCTCGACCTGCGCGGAAGCGGGATAACCGACTCCGCTCTGGTTCATCTGAAGCGTGCCAAGAACGTGCAGTCGTTAATGCTCGGTCGCACGAGAGTGACGGACGCGGGCCTCCCGTATCTGCGAGGTCTCACAAGCCTCCGAAGCTTGGACCTCTCCCAGACAGCCGTCACTGACGTCGACATTGCCAGGACAGAAGCATGGTTTCCTCAAGCGAGCGTGAAACCGCCGGTGCCTGAGAAATGATGATCAACGCTTTGAGCGCAATCGCGACGGCGACCAACCAGTTTGACTTCCTACGCAGGACAGCCATGTTCTCGCTCCTTACACACCCCCGCGTCGCCGAACCCGATCGAGCGCCACCGCGGCGATGATGATGATTCCGATGAAGATGTCCCGGCTGGCGTCCGGAATATCCGCATGGACGCAGCCGTTCTGCAGTACCGCCATGATGAGGCAGCCGATCAAGGTACCCAGGACGGTCCCCTCGCCGCCACCGAGACTACCGCCACCGATGACGACGGCCGCGATGACCTTGAGCTCGAGCCCCTCGGCGCTGGTTGGGTCGCCAATCGCGCCCAGATAGGTAAATTGCATGACGCCGGCCAGCCCCATCGCCAGGCCGCCCAGAGCGTAGACCACCACCTTGATACGTGGCACGTTGAGCCCACAGAGCCGTGCGGTCGCCTCGTTCGACCCGATCGCATAGGCGTAGCGGCCCAGCAAACTGTAACGCAGGACGAGCGCAAGCAGTACGGAGAGAACCAGCAGGACCCAGACGCCGGGCGCCAGGAGAAGCCAGCTCGGTTCGGGGTCGACCGCGAGGATCCCTTTGAGCCACCACGGCTTGGTCTCGCCCGGGACATAGACCGTCGTACTCGACGCCAGCCACTTGGCCAATCCCCGATAAACGGTATAGGTCCCGAGCGTGACGATGAAGGGAACGACCCGTAAGCCGGCGATCAAGCAGCCGTTGATCGCGCCGCACAGACCACCGATCCCAATCCCCAAGAGGAGAGCGAACGGCAGAACAAGCCTCAAGTCGCGCAGCGACTCGGACAGGGTGGGGTCGACTTTTTTCACGAACAACGCGATGCCGACGGTCACGAGCGCCACCGTCGAGCCGGCCGAGAGGTCGATTCCTCCGGCGATCATGATGATGGTCATGCCCAGGGCGGCCGTCCCGACGATCACCGACTGCACGGCGATCGTTCGCCAGTTGGAGGGGGTGAGGAACATGCGTGATTCGCGGGTCAGCACGGCGAACAGCGCAGTGATCAAGAGCAGACCCAGGAACGGGCCGAAGACCGCCCAGACCCAGCGCAAGCTGCCGCGCAGCCCGATGCCCCGCGCCCCTTGGCGATCGTCCTCGAGGTTGGCGGCCACGGCGGTTCCGCTCCAAGGTTGGCGAAGACGAGAAGGAACGAATGACGACTCGCTGAGAGAAGCTATCCGATGACGCTGGAGCGGTCCGAATCGCCGCGGGTCGCGACGTCCATCACTTCGTGCTCAGTCCAGAGAGAGACGGGCCGAGCCTCGCAAAGGGCACCGCGGGACATGACGGCGATCCGGTCGCAGATCCCGAACAGCTCGGGGAGATACGAGCTGACGACCAGGATGGCCTTGCCGAGTGCGGCCTGTTCGCCGATCAAGCGATAAATCTCGGCCTTGGAGCCGACGTCGATGCCGCGCGTCGGCTCGTCCAGCAGCAGGACGTCGGCCTGCTGATGGAGCAGCCGGGCCAGGGCCACTTTCTGCTGGTTGCCGCCCGAGAGGCTGGCGACGGTCTGGCCGGGCCCAGACGCGCTCACCCGCAACCGAGCGATCCAGCGGGCGACTTCGCCGCGCCGCTCTTTGAGCCGAAGCCAGCCCCAGCGGGCGTGTCGCCCGAGCGCTGAGTAGGTCACGTTGTCTTCGATCGAGCGGCTGAGAGCCAGCCCCTCGGTCTTGCGGTCTTCGCTCAGAAGCCCGACTCCCTGGGCGATCCGGAGCGCGGGCGGTGCGAAACCGCCCTTGAACTGATGGACGCGCACCCGTCCCGAGACGACCGGCTCGAGCCCGAACACGGCGCGTAAGAGCCTGGTCCGACCCGCGCCGACCAAGCCCGCGATGCCGACGATCTCGCCGCGCCGGACCACCAGGCTCGCCGGTCTTGCCGTCTTCCGGACGCGGAGGTCCTCGAGCTCCAGGATCGATTCGCCCGGGGCATGCGGCACGCGCGGAAACAGCTCGTCGAGGTCGCGGCCCACCATGTCGGTGATGATCGACTTGAGGGAAGTACCGGCGAGCTCTCCCGCGGCGACCGCGCGCCCGTCCCTCAGCACGGTGTACGTCTGGGCGACCCGGCGGACTTCCTCCAGAAAATGGCTGATGTAAACGATCGCGAGGCCGCGACGGCGCAGCCGGTCGATGATCTCGAAGAGGCGAAGGGCGTCGCGCTCGGCGAGGGTGCTGGTCGGTTCGTCGAACACGATCAACCGCGCGTTCGACACCAAGGCCCTGGCCACCTCGACCAGTTGCTGGGCGCCCACGCCCAGCTCGCCGGCGCGCGCCTCGGGCCGGATGTCGGGATGTTCCAGCAGCGCCAGGGCCTCGGTGACGACCTTGCGGTGGGCGCCGCGCCGGATGAACCCGGCCCGGACGCGCTCCTGGCCGAGCATGATGTTCGCCTCGACCGTCAGGTGGGGCGCCAGGGCAAGCTCTTGATAAATCATGGCCACGCCGCGTGCCCGCGCATCCCGCGGACCACGGGGTGCGTAAGATGACCCGGCGAGCATCATCGAGCCCGTGTCGGGCCGATGCGCCCCGGAGAGGACCTTCACCAGCGTGCTCTTGCCCGCACCGTTCTCGCCGATCAAGGCCCGGACCTCACCCGCGTCGACCTCGAGCGACACGCCGTCGAGCGCCCGCGTCGCCCCGAACGACTTGGAGACGTCCCGCATTTCCAGGAGCACAGGTCGGTCACCCCCCGCCAGGTCCCGGCCGCGCTGCCAGCATCCCGGCTCCGTCCAGGGCTCGCAGCATGCCGAAGGTACTCGATTCGTTCGGGCAGAAGATCCCGTCGACCTCTCCGCGGTAACGCGTGACCAGGCTCTGCGCTTTCTGCTGCGCGGAATCCGATGTTGGGCCGGCGTATTCCCCGTCCGACAGCAACGTGATCCTGGGGAAATCCTTGGTAAGCGTGTCAGTGAATCCTTTCTCGCGCTGCTCCGTGCTCTCCGACCCGACCGCGTACCGCAGCAGGATGACCTTGCCCTCACCCTTGAGCAGCTCGCCCAGCCGTCCGGCGGCCAGGACCCCGCCGTGGTAGTTGTTCGTGGCCACGTAGCTGACCATCTTCGATGATTCCAGCGCCGAGTCGAAGATCAGCACCGGTATTCCCTTGGCCACCGCCGCCTCGACCGGCTCGACCAGCGCGCGCGCATCGAGCGGGGCCAGCACGATTCCGTCGACTCCGGCGGCGATCGCACTCTGGACCAACGAGATCTGCGCCACGCGATCGTCTTCCTTCTGCGGTCCCTGCCAGATCACGTCGACGTTCCCCAGCTCTTGGGCGGCCTTGAGCGCGCCGGCATGGAGCGTTTTCCAGAATTCGTGCGTCGTCCCCTTGGGAATCACGATCACACGCCACTTCTTCGACTTCACTCCCGAAAGGCTCGACCCACTCGCATTCTCGACCTGCGGAGGATGAATGAGTTTGGAAATATCGGGATCATTCATGTTCTCGGGAGTAACCAGCGTTTCACCGGTCGAGACCTTGGTTTCAACCGGTTGTTTCTCGAGATGCTTGACCATCTCCTTGACGCTCTGCTCACCCATCCGCAAGGGATTTTGAACTACCAGTCCCTGGATCTTCCCCTGGTGCAAGGCGTCGACCAGCGGCTCGCTCGCGTCGAAACCGACGAAGACGACAGGCTTGCCGGCGGCCGAGGCCCTCGGCGCGGCCGATGCCCCCGCGCCGTCGTCGTTCGCGCCGCCACAGCCCGCGGGCAACCCCGCCAGGAACAGAACCCAGACGACGCGCCACCGCTGCCCGGCCATGAATTATCTCCTTGAGTCAATTCGATTAATAATCAGTGCGCATCATCGTAAGAGCCTTCGATTCGCCTCGTCAAGCCAGTAGGTTCGCCATTGAAGAGCCAAAGGACACGCATCGCAAGCCCGGCTCGGCTGCACGGCGAGAATGAATAGTCCCGAGGGGACGATCAAGAAAGAAAAGATGCGTTCTTGACGAGCGCCATTGTCTTTTTGTATACTACACCGATTCCCCAGAGGAGATGCACTCATGACCATCGCTCGCCGCGAACAAATTGACACGTCGGTGGCTCGCTGGTATCACTGCATGACGCGCTGTGTCCGACAGGCGTTCCTGCTCGCTGAAGGGATGTTTGACCGCAAAGCGTGGATCGAAGATCGGCTGGAAGAACTGGCACAAGTCTTCGCGGTGGGCGTCGGCGGATTCTCGGTGATGGACAATCATCTGCACGTGCTGCTGCGGCTCGATCCGCTCGGCTCGAAGCGGCAGCATGTGGGAGCGTGGCGGGTTCAGGTGCGGCGGGAGGTCTGGAGGAGTCGCTCTGGCTCTGCCCGATCGAGGATCGACGCCAGTTGGACTCGTCCCGTGAAGGCATGTTTGATGGACTCTCGGTCGGGAGCTATCTCCTGTTAGTTGACTACACTGGGCGTCTGTTTCGCGAAGGAAAGGCCGCAATCTCAACACGCAGCTTTGGTGACGCAGCTTTGGTGGCTGTCACCTTTTCCCGTCCCAGGAGCGAGAACCCGACGCACGAATCAGATATGGCGTCACCGGAACGCCGACGCATGAATCAGGTATGGTGTCCCCGGAACAGGTATGGTGTCCCCGGAACCCAGGTATGGTGTCCCCGGAACGCCGGAACTCGGCTTCCTTCTTTGCTAACGTAACCCCTGGATTATTAACGAGACTTTATACGTGGCCTCGGCGGCGGTAGGAAAGGGCAAAGCGTGATCCAGAGTTGACGCGGACAGTCCGACGGGGGACGATGCCGAGACGTGGAACGGTTGGTTCAGACATCAGATTCGGCAGGACGCCCCGGTCATGCGAATGCGCCGCGTGCGGTACTCGGTGCGGTTGATGCTGGTCGTGGTCGCGGTTGTCGGGATCGCCCTTGGTGCCTTTGTGATCACGAGCCGTCGTCGCGCGACCTTCAGCGAGCGCGCATGGCATCATGCTTGGGAGATCTTCGGAATCGAAGAGGAGAATTTCCCCGACCCCGCTTGGGAGAAATTCTGGTTTTCTGACGACCCTGATGAGTCACGCCCACAGGGGGCGACGTTTCATCCTCCAGGCTGGGAGCCACCTTCGGAGGAGGACTCGCCGGCGTTCAAGTCCTGGCGGTTGAGCCAGGCACGACGGATCGCCTACCACGAGGCGATGATAAAGAAATACACTCACGCTGCCCGATACCCTTGGCTCCCCGTACCGTCAGACCCGCCGGAAACGGAGTGAGGCGCATCGCCTGGGCTAAAGTCGGCGCGGACAGGTGGGCGCAGGAGGACGACATCCATGGGAATTGAGCCTGCTCGTTGTCGCGTTTCAGCTTGAGAGGCGTTTCGGTGGAAGGGTTAAGGGACTGAACGGTCACCAAGGATGAAGGATGAGTAAGACAAATCCTATCCGACTCATCCTTCATCCTTCATCCTTCATCCTTTCCCCCTGCGGATACGGATCCAATGGTCGTGGAAGAGGAGGTTCTGACCCGCGTCGACTCGGGGCATGTGGCATCCGACGCAACCTTTCCGCGGCGATACGGGGCAGGGGGTACCCGCCGGACGAGTAAGTTCGGCGGGCTGGGCGCTTGTGCCGGCCGGCGCCGCGGTGGGACCGCGGGCAGTGTGACAGGATAGACAGACCGCCTCGTACGACTCGCGGTCGGCGGAAACCCGCGCGTGCGGGTCATGGCAGGTCACGCAACTGAAGGAGCCGCCACTTTCGACATAGCACCGGGACTGCATGATCCCGACCGGTTGGAAACGGGCCAGATGGGTATCGTCGGGCTGGATCATGTCGGGCTCGGACTGGGACGGGTGGCGGTGGCAGGCCCCACACATGGTCAGGAGGGTGCTGGCGGACCAACGGTCCGGACCGAAGGGGAGCGACAGCTCGGACTCCGGAGCACCCCGTCGCGCCGCCGCGACGTGGGCCCGGCCCGGGCCGTGACACCGCTCGCACGAGACGTTGGGGATCATCGTCTCCTCGTCGATCCGCTGGTCGTCGCGGGCGGAAATCGCAGTCGAGTGACAGTGGAAACACCGCAGTGCATCGTCGGGCGGGAGAACTTTGCCGTGGAACGTCAGCCCCGGCGGCTTCGGAAACATCTTGTGGCCGGGAGTGATGCGAAACGTATCGTCCTGCGTGTAGTAGGTGAGCCGGTGCTCGAGGATCGCCGGAATCTCGGGGTCGACCACACTCACGAACGTCGTGGCGTGGTGGCCCGACCCGAACGCATATTCAAGGATGCATTCCTCGACCTGACCCCGCTCCTTGCGCGCCAGGTGCAACTGACCGTCGCGTAATCGGTAGCTCCAGAGGATGCCCGGCGACTCGGGATCGGCGATGGTCCTCCCATCGAGCAGGCGCGATACGACCCCGCGGCCCACCGGTCGCAGTGTCGAGGCGTGTCCGGACCGGGAATAGAGCGCGGCCTCGCCCGGGTGACACTCCGAGCAGACCTGGGGGCCGACGTACGGGTCGGTCACGAATCGTCCTCCCGCCGGGAACGGCCGATCGACTGTCAGTAGCTTCACCCCTCGGGATCGTCGGGCCGCGGGCCCGGATCGTTTCGCGGCGAAGGCCACCCAGAGGGCGGCCGAGACGACTGCCGCGAGACCCAGCGCGAGGATAACCCTGGCGGCTCGCGTGGAAACCGGGTCGGCCTGCGGCCGCGGATCGGGCCTGGCGGCGTCATCTCGAGCCATAGCCCACCAAGGGTTGAGCCTTTGGGTCACCTTCGCGCAGGAGATAGCCGGAGTCGGCCGGCAGATCGGCATGGCTGTCGATTCGACCCGAAGGCCAGCGGACTTTGACGTGGTCGATGCGGCTGCTTTCGCCGAGCCCGAAGTGGACGCGCGGGTCATTGGCGGAGAGGTAGCTGCCGCCCCCGATCCGTTGCGCGACCTGGCAGCGTCCGCCGGCCTTGATGGTGATGCGAGCCCCCACGCCGTCGCGGTTGGATCTTGTCCCTTCGAGCCGGAAGGTCACATGGTGGCCTGCCTGTCGAGTCCGGTTGTGCAAGTAAGCCAGGGGCTCGTTCTGTGCCAGGATGACCGCATCGACGAGGCCGTCATTGTCGAGGTCTCCCGCGACCAGGCCGCGACCGACGCGCAGCACATCCCACGGAGCCCCGGCCTGGCTCGAGATGTCGACCAGCCGCCCGTCGGGTCGGTTCTCATAGAGCCGGCTGGGCATGGCGTAGCGATAGTACGGCCGGTTGTCGTTGACGTGGCCGTTGGTGATCATCACATCGGACCGGCCGTGGTTGGTGACGTCGACCATCGCGACCCCGAAACCGAGAAGGTAGCGGGTGGCCAGGCCGAGACCGGAGGCCGCGCTTCGGTCGGCAAATAATCCCTGGCCCAGGTTCTGATAGAGCGTGGCCCCCTCTCCATAGAAATTGGTCACGATCAGGTCGGCCCGGCCGTCGCCGTCGAGATCGCCACACGCGACACCCATCCCCGCCTGGTAACCCCCTTCCGCGTTGCCGGCCACGCCGGCTTCTAGCCCCACCTCTTCAAAGTGAAAGTTACCCAGGTTCCGGAAGAAATAATTGGCCGTCCCGTCGTTGGCCACGTAGAGGTCAACGAGGTCGTCGTCGTCGAGGTAGGCGGCAACGACCCCCAGGCCTCTCCCATTGCTCTCGGCACAGCCGGATACCGCGGTGACATCCACGAACCGGCCGGAATCGTTGCGAAAGACATGGTCGGGAGCCGGCTCGACCTTGCTGGGGTCACAGTAGAAATACCCTCCCTTGTCATTCTGGCAGAGACGGGGGTGCGCGGGGTCCCAGAGCATATAGTGGCAGACGTAAAGGTCGAGGTCGCCGTCGTTGTCGAAGTCGGCAAACGCCGCCGAGCTGGGGTTGTCGCGCGTGCCCGCCAGGCCGGCGCGCACGGTGACGTCCTCGAAGGTGCCATCGCCCCGGTTGCGATAGAGCGCATAGGTGCGCAATCGGGTCACGAACAGGTCGGGGTGGCCGTCGTTGTCGTAGTCGCCAACGGTCACCCCGAGGCCGTATCCTCGTCCCCAGGCAATCCTGGCGATTCCGGACGACTCCGTCACGTCCTTGAAGGTCCCATCACCCCGGTTGCGGAAGAGACGATCGCCCTGGGCCACGGTGGTCTTCTCCTGGCCCTCGACGGGTGCGTGGATCGCCCCCCCCTGGACGCAGTAGACGTCGAGCCAGCCGTCGCCGTCGAAGTCCAGGAGGCCCACGCCGCCCGACATCGTTTCGGGCAACTGGTGCTGAGGAGTCTGACCGTTGTCGAAGATGAACCGGAGACCGGCGGACTCGGCGTCGTCAACGAACAGGGCAGCGGCCAAGGGCGGATCTCCCGTGTTCGACGTGACGGTCGTCGCGGCCGTCGTCTGGCCCGCTCGTGCCGCCAGCGCGCGGAGGTCGCCCAGGCGATCACCGAGCATCGACCCGGCCGGCGATCCGGCGGGCAAGGTCGCGAACGGCGATGACAATGCCGTCGCCCTGGCCATCAGGTCAACCGGAAAGGGCGTTCGGCCGGGAGTTGCGGAATGATCTGGAGCGCCGTCGGGACCACGGGCGCGAGCCTCGCTCAGAATGGCCCATCCCTGGGCGTCGAACGTGCGACCCATCACGGCCGAACTCTCGGCCAGCTCGTCGATCCGGCTGGCCATCTGAGCCTCATCAAGCACGATTCTACGGAGCTTGTCATGGGCACGATCGATCTCGGCCTTGCGGAGGCGGAGCTTTCTCGTCTCGCGCGGATCTCCGGCCTGGATGGTCAGGATGGCGAGCCGCTCGAGGGCCTTCGTGTCGCCAGGGGCGTATTTGAGCAAAGCGGTCAATTCGCGGCGCTCCAGAGAGCTGTCGTTACAGCGGGCAGACAGCCAGGCCCGCACTGAGTGGACCGCACCGGCGTCGAAGCGGTTGGCCGGCAGGTGTGCGACGGCCGTCCAGAAGCCGGGGATGTCGTCGGTCGCCAGCGCCAGGTCGAGCCGGGCCTGCCAGACCGACGGGTCCTCGGGCCGCCGCTTCAGGCAGCGGTCGAGCCATAGCGCGGCTTCAGCGAAACGGGCGGTCAGAAGCGCGTAGTTCGCTCGACCCAGCCAGACCCTGTCGTCCTCGTCGTCGGCCTTCGTCAGGGCGTCCTGTAAGAGCTCGGCCGGCGTGGGGGAATGGTCCGTCAGGAAGAGCTCCTTGAGGACGCCCGCCGGGTCGGGCGATCGGCTCCACGAGGCGCGGAGCATCCGCCGCACGTCGTCCCTCCGCCCCTCCCGCCGGTAGAGCCGGGAGAGCGCCCGCTCCAGGTCGTACCGGCCGGTCGGGTCCGGCATGGCCAGCGCGGCGTTCAAGACCTCCTCGGCCGGTGCGTATCGACCCTTGTTGATCAGGTGATTGGCACTCAGCAGGGAGGCACGGGCGAAGTACGGGCTGCGAGGCGGAATCTTCGCCCAGGTGACCAGTGGATCATCTCGCCGTGGCGCCGTGGCGAGCGGATCATCCCGCCTCTGTCGCGCTGCCTCACACTCGCCCAGCAGCAGGAGCACCTCTCCGTCGTCAGTCCATTGCTCCGCCAGGCGCACCAGCCGCTGGTGCGCCACGCCGAGCCGGTTGTCACTCATGGCTTCACGGGCCTGCGCGAGCTCGAGGCGCCGCGACTCGAGACGCCGCGACCGCTCCCGGCGCCATACCGCGCCACTGCCGAGCGCGATGGCCACGATCAAGAAACCCAGGCCCAGCACCCTCCATCGACCAAAATCCCGCCGAGTCTTCGTCATACCGCCGATGCTCCCGGCATGCGCCAGCCAGCTCGCGCCAGCGGCCACTTCGAGGATAAACCCGCCTGGAAGACGCGACTCATCCTTGTGTCATCTTCGCGGAAAGCGCTCAACCGCGGCAAGCCCCCTCGCGCTGGGCGCGGGTCTCCTGACCCCGCCCGTCACGCATCCTCTCTCCCCTTGCCTTTCTCCACGGACTCGACGAGCCGTTGACTCGATTGCACAGTGAGACGTATCGTCTTGATAGCATGACACCAATAAATCAGGCCGGCCAAAGGTTGGTCACGAAACGTGTCCAGCGAAAATCCAAAAGCCAAAATCGAAAATCAGCGGCGTCCGGCCAAGGTGATCCTTGCGTTGAGCTTGGCGGCGGTTGTCGCGGCCGTGTTCTGGGTTGTCGTCACCGCGAGACAACCGCGGCCCATGGCCGGCGGATCCAGGGGAGTGCGGTTGCTCACCCTGGAGCGCCCGTTCCCGGCTGAGGGACGGTTTGCTCGCGACCCCTACATCGGCCCGAAGGTGTGTGCGGAGTGTCATCCCGGTGAGGCCGCGTCTTATTCTCGTTCCGGGCACGCCACGACCTTACGTTCGGCGGGCCGGCTCGCCTTGTCGCGCCGGCTGGATGGGACCACCGTGGCCGATCCCGAGTTGCCGGCGGTCCACTGGAGCTATCGATTCCGCGACGGGGCGCTCTCCATCGCCCGCAAGGCGCAAGGCCAGGTCGAGGAATGCATCGCCGATTACGCGTTCGGGTCGGGCCACCACGCCACGACGTTCGTCAGTGTGATCGACCCAGGGATCCCGGCGATCCTGGAACACCGGCTGACGTACTACGCGAATGCGGGCGCGCTGGGCCTCACTCCCGGCCACGATATCAAACCGCCTCCACCGGGACTGACGCCCAAGGGCGGCGTTCCTCCCCCCCACGCCGCCCGCGCCTGTTTCCGCTGTCACGCGACCGAGATCTCCGCCCTAGGCGACCAGCGGATCGACGAAGCGACGATGATCCCCAATGTCTCCTGCGAGCGGTGTCACGGCCCCGGACGGGCCCACGTCGCGGCGGCACGCCGCGGGGCTCCGGAGTCCGAGCTTTCGCTGCCACTCGGTCCAGACCGATGGACCACTCCTCTGCTCTTGCGGTTTTGTGGCGAGTGCCACCGACACCCGGCCGGTCCGCGCCCCGACCAGATCCGCCGCGGCGACCCCATCCTGGCCCGGTTCCAGCCCATCGGGCTTTCGCTGTCGAAGTGCTACCGCCAGAGCGCAGGGTCACTCAGTTGCGTGACCTGCCACGATCCTCATGCGAGGGCCTCCTCGAACCGCGCGGGTTACGACGCCATCTGTCTGAACTGTCACGGCGGGCCCGCCCTATCGGCCAGGACCGCGCAGAGTTTACCGGCTCCAGGCGTGGCCTGTCCCGTGTCACCCCGCCAGCGCTGTGTCGAATGCCACATGCCGCGCGTCAACCTGGGCCACGAACTTTTCCTCAGCGACCACTGGATCCGGATCCATCAGGAAGACGAACCCACGGCGACCCAAGGGACCGAGGTGCCCAGCTTGAAATTCAAAGATCTCGATGAGCCATGAAACGACCTACTCCGCTGGTCGATCCGACCCGTTGGCCGGGGAAAGACGCCCCGCGCGCAGGTGGGCTCGTCAACTCCTGATCGGGCTGTTGCTGGTCGCGGTCATGGCCGTTCTGGGCGGAGTGGCGGCGAAGCTGTGGGCCGCGCGGCGCTTCCGTCGGGAATTGGCCGAGGCGCGCCAGGAGATGGCAGCGGGACTGCTCAGCCTGGCCCGGAAGCGATTGAGCCGGCTCGCGGAGGAACGGCCGGACCAGGCCGAGGTCGCTTATCAGCTCGGACGGTGCGAGGCGGCGCGAGGAAAGACGGATGCGGCCCTGAAGCTCTGGGCGCGGATTCCGCCCGGTTCTCGATGGGCGGCTCCCGCGGCTGTTGAGTTCGCGCAGGCGGCGATCCCGTCGTTACGACTCGCCGAGGCGGAAAGAGTCTTGCGCTCGGCGCTCCGCTCCGCCAGCCCCGAGCTCCCCGCCTTGCGGCACTTGCTGCTGATTCTGCTGGGTCAGGAGGGACGGATCGCCGAGGCACGCGGCTTGATCGAATCGCTCTCGCGGGATACGGCGATCCTCCCCGCGAACGACCTGGCCGATCGGCTGGTCATGCTTCGAGAACACGTGGGGCTGGACCTCGAGTCGTTTCCCTTGGAGTGGAATTTGAGACAGCTCGAGGAGGGTACACAGACCGCCGGCGACGATGACCGGCCGATCCTTGCTTTGGCCCGGGCGCACCTGGCCACGCACTCGGGTGAATTCGAGCGCGCAAGGGCTGAGCTCGAGTCGTGCCTCGAGCGCCGGCCAGGCGATCCGGCACTCTGGAAATCGTGGCTCGATTGGGCGGTCGCCGCCGGCCGGCCCGGGCCCGCCCGCGAGGCCCTCGACCACCTGCCGGATGACCTGCTCGACGACGCCGAGGTCCTGGATCTTCGCGCCTGGTTCGCACGGCAGCGGCACGACGCAAGAGCCGAGCGCGCGGCACTGGAACAACTCGTCGAGCGGGAGCCCGGTCGGATACCGGCCTTGACCCGACTGGCCGAGCTCCTCCAGCAGGCCGGCGAGGTCGAGGCGGCGGCGGTGCTCAGGCGCCGCAAGGACGAGATCGATGCCGCGCTCGACCGTTATTCGCGGCTGTATCGCGAGAACCGTTTTGCCGACCATGTGCCGGAGCTGGCATCGCTGGCGGAACGTCTGGGCAGGAGGTTCGAGGCCCGCGTTTTTTGGGAGATCGTCGCGATTGGGGAGCCGAAAAACCCCGACGCCCGGCCCGCGCTGGCCCGGCTCGCGACCGTCGCAGCCGCCCGCTCCGCGACTTCAGGCAGCCATCCAAAAGCTCTCGCCTTTGAGCTCGATCGTGTCTCCCCTCTTCGACAGCGCGCCGCCGGCGAGACCGGCGGCTTGATCTCGATGCCCCGTTTCGAAGACCGCTCATCGGCCCAGGGGCTGGCCGGCTTCGTGCAGGATAACGGCGTCTCGCCGATCCATCAGCTCCCCGAGATGTCCAGCGGCGGCGTCGGCCTGCTCGATTTCGACGGCGACGGCTTCCTCGACGTTTACTGTGTCCAGGGCGGACGCTTCCCACCCGATCCCGGTGTATCGTTTTCGGGTGATCGGCTGTACCGCAACCGGGGCGACGGCACCTTCGAAGACGTCACCACGAAGACGGGGATCGGCGCGATGCCGCGAGGATATGGCCACGGCGTCGCGGTGAGCGACTACGACAACGACGGCCATCCCGACGTGTTCGTCACGCGATGGCGCTCGTATGCCCTGTACCGCAACCGGGGCGACGGCACTTTCGAAGACGTCACTCAGAAGGCCGGTCTGGGCGGCCAGCGCGACTGGCCGACATCGGCCGCCTTCGCCGATCTGGACAACGACGGCGATCTTGACCTCTACGTCTGCCACTACGGTGTCTGGGACACCCGGAATCCTCGGGTCTGCAAAGACCCGTCGGGGACGATCGTTCTGACATGCGACCCCCGCGGGATCGAGTCGCTGCCCGACCATGTCTTCCGCAACGACACCGGCCGGTTCGTCGATGTCACGGCCGAGGCAGGGATCATCGACCGCGACGGCCGGGGCCTGGGTGTCGTCGCCGCCGACCTGGACGGCGATGGACGGATCGATCTCTTCGTCGCCAACGACTCCACCGCGAACTTCCTCTATCGAAATCTGGGGGGATTCCGCTTCGAGGAAGTCGGTCATGCCGCGGGAGTGGCGGCCAATGCCGCGGGCGGATACCAGGCCGGGATGGGAGTGGCGTGCGGCGACCTGGACGGCGACGGGCTTGTCGATCTGGCGGTCACCAATTACTACGGAGAGTCCACCACTCTGTTCCACAACTTGGGTGGGGGCCTCTTCGCCGACCACACCGCCGCCGCCGGCTTGGCGGCGCCCAGCCGGCTCCGCCTCGGCTTCGGTGCGGCATTCCTGGACGCCAATAACGACGGGTGGCTCGACCTTTTGACCGCCAACGGCCACGTCAGCGACAACGGCCCCCTCTTCCCGTACGCGATGACGCCGCAGCTCTACCTGGGGAGCGCCTCCGGTACGCTGACCGACGTCACGGCGCGGGCTGGTCCGCCGTTCCAGCAGCTCCACGTCGGCCGAGGATTGGCAATCGGCGACCTGGATAACGACGGCCGGATTGATGCCCTGATGGTTGCACAGAACGAGCCGCTGGTTGACCTCCACAACGAGACGGACAGCGGTAACGCCGACACTCTTGCCGGCCGGGGAGAGAGTCAGGTTCGAAGCCACTTCATCATGTTTCAGCTCGAGGGGACGAAGTCGAACCGGGACGGTATCGGGGCCGTGGCCTCGATTACCTGCGGCGGGCGCGCCCGGGTGGCGCTCCGCTTCGGCGGCGGCAGCTTTCAGTCGGCCGGCGATCCCAGGCTCCATCTCGGGCTAGGGTCGAAAGACCAGGTCGAATCGGTCGAGTTGCACTGGCCATCGGGCTTGGTCGATCGTCATCGGGACCTCGCGGCTGATCGCGTGTACCTCCTGCGCGAGGGAAACTCTTCGCCGCGAGTTTTGCGCGCGGTTCGTCCCTGATTCGACTGGAAACTGACGCCCGGAAGTGGACGGACACGGCGGTTGACGCAATCGTGAAGGGCGAAGATAAGCGGGAAGTCTCAAAAAATGTCAAAGCAAGGGGTATCCTCTTGCGATGGCGATACAATATGATATTTTAGCAGACGGTTGTGCTCAATCTCATCTTCCTCATAAGGGGTCATCTTTCATGTCCAAGAAGAGACAGCGGGATCGGAAGGGTTTCACGTTAATTGAACTTTTGGTGGTCATCGCGATCATCGCGGTCTTGATCGCTCTGCTGTTGCCCGCGGTCCAGGCGGCTCGTGAGGCGGCCCGCCGGGCGCAGTGTTCGAACAACCTGAAGCAACTCGGGTTGGCCGTTCACAACTATCATTCGACGTACAATGTACTCCCCGCCGAGGACATGTGGATGGGGGCGACCTTCGGCGCCCAGACCAGATCCGGCAGTTGGGGATGGAACGCGAGCTGGCCGGTCTGTTTGCTGCCAAATCTCGAGCAGACGCCGCTTTACAACGCCTACAACCAAGGATGGACGCCTGATCAGCCCCAGAATTCGACGGTGAGTTACAACGCCATGGGGGTGTTGCTCTGCCCCTCGGACAACCAGAAGGGTCGCCCCAACTATCCCTGGGCACCCATGAGCTACGCCGGCAACTTCGGCGGCCCGGGAGTGATGCGCATCTGGACCGGCACCATCGTCACGCCGTTCACGTGTTCCACGTCCAATCAGATCCCGATCAACGGCTGGGGCGTTGGGACGTGTTGGTGGGGTGCCGACAGCCAGCTCGCTTACTTCGGTTTCGAGGGCGTTCCGGACGGCAGCTCGAACACAGCGCTGTTCGGCGAGAGGCTGATCGGGGCCTCCACGCAGGACCCAAACCCGACCGTCAACTCGGCCAACAAGAAGCGTGGGATCTACCTGAACCCACCCGGCATGTCAGTCGCTTATAACTCCGGCAGCCAGATTCTCGCTCTTCAATCCATCCGAGCCTGCCAGGGCATGCCGGGGATAACGGCGTCGAATACGGGCTGGCTCCTCGGGTTCTCATGGACACTCGGTTACCCGTGGCACTCGGCCGTCAATCGGTACACCCATTACAACACGCCCAATCAGTTGACGTGCCTGGCCTCGGCCGACACGGGCGGTCTCTGGGGAGGAATGGACGGCATGGTGACGGCCTCCAGTAACCATCCTGGCGGCGTCAACATCTGTTTCACGGACGGCTCGGTCCGTTTCGTCAAAGACTCCGTCGGGCCGCAAACTTGGTGGGCGATCGGCACCAAGGCCGGCGGCGAGACCGTCAGTTCCTCTGACTACTGAGTTCACCGGCCGGGCCGGGATCGCAAGAACCGGCTCGGCCCGCCCGTTTGTCGCAATGTCCGGATTCCGGATCCCAACGTCCCAAGATGCCAGACCCAAACAGGCTGATTGGGAATTTGGAATCCGGGACTTTTGCTTGGGTTGCGCCACGGCAACCTTCCAATTCATGTTGACTCCAAGTTTCGCCGGCGTTTGTTGTGACCGGCGAGGAGATACAACCTCGTGCTGAGAATACGAGAATTGACACGATGAACATCCTGAAGATCGGAGGTCAGCGGATGAAGCGAAGCGTGCTGAGCGGTCTGAGTCTGTCGGCAATTGTTCTCTCGCTCGGTCTGGTCGGCTGCGGCGGCGCAGGCGTCGAGGAGGGAATACCCGCGGGAGACCTCAACAAGCCTGGGGTCCCGCTCAATAAGGTCTCGGTCGATATGACCGGAAGGTCGTTCGACTCCCAGGCCAAGGAGAAAAAGAAAGCCGAGGACGCTGCAAAGGGCGCCGAAGCCGCCGCACCGGCCGCAGAGAAGAAGAAGTGAGCCGCCGCTGATAGGGCGAGCGGCAGAAAATGCCATACCCGTAGCGGAACTCGCCAGAGTTCCGGCCCGAAGTCTGGCGACTTCGGCTACGCGGGGATCATTCGACCTGCCACTCGCCTAGAGGTTTGACTCCAATGCCTCACCTGGGCCCGCGGGTACACGGCCGATGGTGAATGGCGGTTGCGATCCACGACGAGGACGAGGAACACGTTTGGTTCAGGTCCGTCCTTGGGACTGATCCGAACCAGTGTAACTCGTCCTCCCATTTTTCTTCGGGGAAGTCTATTTCTTCCGACCGGAGGCCGGCAGTCTCTCAACCCGCCCGGCTTCTTCGCGGAGCAGGTAAGCGGTTTCGGTAGCGAGGTCGGAGTGTTGATCGACCTGTCCTGACGGCCATCGAATGGTCACTCGGCGGGCAACATCGACTTCGCCCAGCCCGATCAAGAGTCGCGGGTCGTGCGCGGACGCGAGACTCGATCCGCCCTTGCGCTGGCGGAAGATGGTCCGGCCTCCCGCTTCGACCTCGACTCGGGCCCCGACGGCGTCGCGATTGGAGCGAGTCCCCTCCAGGCGGAGGCGGATCCAGTGATGCGGCGTCTTGGTGTCGTTGCGAAGCACGGCCGGCGCGCCGTCCTTGTGGTTGACGACCAGGTCGATGTCGCCGTCGTCGTCCAGGTCGCCGTAGGCGACTCCTCGCCCGACGTGGCCGGAATTGAAGTAGGCCCCGGCTTTGCGTGTCGCGAGCAGAAACCCTGCGCCCTTCAGGTTTCGGTGCAGCAAGGCTGGCTGGGCGTACGGACTGTCCAATCCGAGCTGCTCGAGGTTGTCGTCGACATGGCCGTTGGCGACGAAACAATCGGGCCAGCCGTCGTTGTCGAAATCAGCAAGGGCACAGCCCCAACCGACCCAGAGCACACTATCGTGGAACATGCCGCTGGTGCGTGTTCGGTCCTGGAACAGGCCCTCTCCCAGGTTGATGAACAGCGCGTTGGCCTCATTCCAGAAGTTGGTGGCGAAGAGGTCAGCTCGGCCATCGCCGTTGACGTCCTCGGCATCGACTCCCATCCCCGCGCGGGTCTGGCCGTTCGGGCCGTAGCCCGCGCCGGAGGATTCCGTGACATCTTGAAACGTGCCGTCGCCTTGATTGAGAAAGACAAAGTTGGGACACAAGTCGTTCGCGACATAGAGATCGATCCGGCCGTCGGCGTTGAGGTCCGAGGCGACCACCCCAAGTCCGCGGCCATCGGTACGGCCGATACCCGCGGCCAACGTTACGTCGGTGAAGGTGCGATTTCCGTTGTTGCGGTAAAGGACATGCCGGGCGGGAGAAATCGACTTGGGTGAGCAGTACACCCGCAGCTTGGGACTGTCTTTTTTGGCGAAGAAACCGGGTGCACCCTGACAGTAACGATCGTCGTCCGGGAGCTTCCAGGATCCGTAATTGGCCACGTAGAGGTCGAGGTCGCCGTCGTTATCATAGTCAAGGAATGCCCCACCGGCAGACCAGCCGGGCCGGTCGATCCCGGCGGACTTGCTGATGTCCGCGAAGGTCCCATCGCCGTTGTTGACATAAAGGACGTTTGTCCCGTAGTTGCACAGGAAGACGTCCTGGTCGCCGTCGTTGTCGATGTCGCCAACGACAATTCCATGACAAAAACCCGCGTAGCCCAGGCCCGAAGTCTTGGTGGCGTCCTGAAACCGGTTACCGCCGAGATTTCTGTACAGCCGGTTCGGGCCGCATTTGACCTTCCCGACAGGCAGAAACGTCATGGTTGCAAAATAGAGGTCGAGCTTGCCGTCGTTATCGAAGTCGAACATTGCCACCCCGGATCCGTAAGCGGTCGGGAAGTGCTTGGCCTCGGTCATCCCCGAAACCTGGACAAAATCGATGCCGGCAGACTGGGCGATCTCGGTGAACTGGAACGGACTCACGGGCACGCGGTGCGTCCAGTTCGCAGGCACGGGTTCAAGGTCTTCACAGGGCGGGAAGATCGTCGTGGAAAGTGAAGCGACGGATGAGCGAGGTGCGGACGCTGAATGGTATCGGCAGCCCAGCTCGATCGCGTAAGCGACCAGGAGCACTCCGAGGAAGGCGAGGGCGCGACGGGGCACTCTGAGGGCTCGGGCCGACAAACCCGAGGCCGATTCACTTTTTGCAGAGGTAGGCGTCTGGACGGACTTACCACGACGTCGAGGCCAGATCATCCGATCGTCCTCTAGGGATTGGAAATGACACCAGTCTACCGTTATCCTGAGTTCGTTGCACCAGTGGGTGCCCCGACCGAGCGGAGGCCGCGCCCCGAACCGATCGGCATGATCCGATTGCCGGGAGGGGGCCTCTGCCTCGGCCGCAATGCGGAACCGCGCCTCTTCTTGTCTCCGTCAAATCGTGTGAATAGGAAACGATCAATGCGGCCGGCGGTTCGTTGGCTCTCGGCTACGATTCTGGCACTGGGCCTCATCGCGGTTACGGGCTTGCTCGTTCGACAGTACCAAGCGGTCGAGCGCGACGCGCAGGCCGCCCGCGACGCCTTGGCTGCCGGTCGACCGGCATTGGCAATCGCCCCGTTGCGCCGATGGCTTCGTGCCCGACCCTCCTCGGCCGAAGCCCATGCTCTTCAGGTGGAAGTCGCGCTTGCCGCGGGCGATTTTCCCGTCGTGAAGCGAGAATTCGACCGGGCGCGCGCGCTCGGCTATCCGGAACCACAGCTCGAGCGGATCCGCGCGATCTGGTGGGCGCGGCTTGGCGGGTTCGCCGAATCGGAGCCGATCCTCACCCGCATCTGGAGCGAGTCACCCAAGACCGACCCCGCAGTCGACGAGGCCCTCGCCAGAATCTTCCTCAAGACCTATCGCCTGAAAAGCGCGAAGGTGGTCATCGATCGCTGGATCGAAGACGCGCCGGCCGACGGCCGGCCGTTCCTCTGGCTCACGGAAATCGATCGACGCACCGAGGTCGACAACCCCGAATCCTGGGAACGGCACTACCGCGAAGCCCTGCGGCGCGATCCCGACC
The DNA here is from genome assembly GCA_044450785.1 of Isosphaerales bacterium. Classification (GTDB taxonomy): domain Bacteria; phylum Planctomycetota; class Planctomycetia; order Isosphaerales; family Isosphaeraceae; genus JBIOJM01. Next base: position 40,491 of record JBIOJM010000012.1, on the reverse strand, counting down.
TCGATGCGGCCAGGCACGGCCTGGCTGAGTCGCTCCGCAAGGTCCATCGCAACGAGGAGGCGGACCATGAATACACGCGCTACCTGGCCCGTCATCCCGATGACCCGGTCGCCCTGGCCGGCGCCGGGCTGAACGAGCTCGAGATGGGCGATCTCCCGGAAGCGGCCCGTCTCCTGGATCGCGCCCTGGCACTGGCGCCGACCCACCTATCCGCGCTCAAAGGACGAGCCCAGGTCGCGATGAACAACGGTGACCTGCCCTCGGCCCTCCGCTGGCTCGATCAGGCTGTTCACGCTGACCCGTTCGACGACGAAGCCCTCCACCTCCGAGCACCGGTGCGTTCCAGGCTCGGCGATACCGCGGGGGCAAGGGCCGATCGCGCGGCCTTTGATCGGCTCAAGGAAGACCAGAAGAAACTGCTCCAGATGCGCGAACAGCTCATGAACTTCCCGAACGACAACGACACCCGGTCGAAGGCCGCGGCCTGGATGTTTGCCCACGGTCGCGAGCAAGATGGGTTGGATTGGGCGATGGCCATCCTGGCTAACAACCCGGACCACGTCCCGACCTGCCGCCTCCTGGCCGACTATTACGGCAAGCGCCCGGACGGAGCCGGGCTGGCCAACTTCTACCGCCTCAAGGCGACGACCAAGGCGTCCATTCCGGTTTCCCCTCGGTAATTTCGATCGATTGGTCGGCGGCGAGGTCGGAGAAAGTCTGGCTCGTGCGGCTCACCGGCCAGGAAACCGTCAGCCTGGTAACACGCGCCGCGCCCTGCAATCCGATCGACTGGACGAGGCTGTTCCCTCCGAAGCTGGAGTTGTTACCGACGGTGCGGTAGATCGACCGCGCCGGGCCGCCCTTCGCCTCGATGTCGACCCGGATCCTGGCCCCAACCGCTGCGCGGTTGGTCTGGGTCCCCACGAGCTTTAGCTTGATCCAGTGGTGGTCGTTGCCCGGGTTCTGGAACAGGAGATTGTGGGCCTTGTCGCCGGGCGTCTGCCCACCGGCCTGGACGAACAGGTCGACATCGCCGTCGTCGTCCCAATCGGCAAACGAAACGCCGTGTCCTTTCTGAAGGTGACCTGTCCCGGACGATGTCGTCACGTCCTCGAACCGCCGGCCATCGACGTTTCTGAACATGAGGTCGGGAATGAGCGCCGAAATAGCCGGCTGCCCCGTGGCGAGGAAGACGTCGAGGAACCCGTCGTTATCGATGTCCGCGAAGTTCGACCCCATGGTCAGGGTCACACGGTTCAAGCCGGACTGGGCCGTCACGTCTTTGAACCCTGCCGGCCCCAGGTTTCGATACAGGCGCGGGCGCTCCCCCTTGGCGGGCCGGCCGAGCATGTCGGCCACGATGTCGGCGAGCGTCGCGGAAAACCCGGCCACGAAGAGATCGAGCCGGCCATCGTTGTCGTAGTCCCAGAACCAGCAAGAGAAGCTGTTGATGGGCTCGGTCACGCCCAGGTCTGGGGCGACGTCGGTGAACGTCCCGTCGCCCTCGTTGCGGTAGAGCCGGTTCGGACCCTTCATGTTCGAGACATACAGGTCGAGATCGCCGTCGTTGTCGTAGTCCCCCCAGGCCACCCCCTTGGCGAACCGCGCGTTGAGTACTCCTGCTTTTTCGGCGACGTTCTCGAAGGTCCCGTCGCCGCGGTTGTGGTAGAGCCGGCAGAGGTTCTGCGGCGTGACTTGACTCACGTCGTATTCGCCGGCCACGTACACGTCGAGTAAACCGTCGTTGTCATAGTCTCCCCAGGCGGCTGACTGGCTGGCGATCGGCTCGCCCAGTCCCGCGGAGACGGTGGCGTCGTCGAAGACCCCATTCCCGTTGTTCCGCAAGAGTGAGAGGCGAAAAGGAGTCTCCCAGCCTCCACGCAGGGCGAGGACGTCAAGGTCCCCGTCATTATCGAAGTCAGCCGCCGAGAGGTTGACGGACATCCGCTGGCCGGCGAGCCCGGCCGACCTGCCCCGGTCCTCGAACCGGCCGCCGCCCCGGTTGACGAACAGCGAGCCACCGAGGTCCCAATCCCCCGACAGGACGAGGATGTCGGGTCGGCCGTCACCTGTGAAATCGTCGAAGACGCTGCCCCCGAGCATGTTCGGCCCGCGGCTGTCGAGCCCGACCCGCGGCGCGATATTCAGGAAACGCCCGGGGTCATATTTTGAAGCGTACACGGCCGGCGAAATCAGGAAGGCGGCCGGTACTTTCTCGGGATACTCGCCCAGGGTCATATACGCGATGTTCAAGAGCCACCGCACGCCAAGGTCGCCAGGGCGTTCATTCAGGTATAGGGTGAAAAAGCGGATGGCCTCGCGCGAACCCTCGGTCCGCTGATGGACGGCCTCCCGTGAGATAGGGAATATGCAGCTCGACGGCCCGAGACAGGCAACGCAGTTGTCGATTTCGCCCCTGCGCAGCGCGGCGACTCCCTGGATCGCCCGCAGATTGGCCCGCACCTCGCGTGCGGCGAAGCGGTTCTCGGCCAGGGCCTTCTCGATCCAGGAAGACGCGAGAGCGAATCGGCCGTCATACATGTAAAGCGTGCTGATAAACGCCTGGAGCTTGACCTTGGAATCCTCGTTCCCCAAGGGACTGAGCGGACCCTGGGCGAGCTGATCGAGCTGCGACTGGAGGTCGGCGATCCCGCGGTCGACGCGGCCCGCGGCGGACGCGTAACATTGCGCAAGCGAGCTGCGGTCCTCGATCGGTGCCGAGTAGCGGAACGCGGCTGAATAGCCGCTGTCATCGATGAACGACTCACTGTAAAGCGGAGTGTCGGGTTCGGACCGGCTGGCTGGGCTTGGCTCCGTCCTCCCCGCGGAAGTCCCCGCGGCCCGCCAGGCCGAGAACGACCTGCCGAGATCCGGCTCGGTCAGCAGCCATACGCCCGGGACGGCGATCGCCGCGATGACCAGGACGGCGAGCCCGACCCGCCTGAATCGACGACACGTTTTCATCGCACCCATCCCAGCAGACTGATGATCGACCTGCCCAATCCAGACCCGTTGGATTCGATGCGCTCACGCGATCTGGAGTCAGCGGCCTCAGAGCTGGCGCAGGAAGGCCACAAGATCGGTTTTCTCCCCGTCGCCCATTTTCAACTCGAGGATCAGATTGAAGAATTCGACGGTGTCGTCGAGGGTCGGCAGGCGGCCGTCGTGGAGATACGGAGGCGAGTCCTTGATGCCGCGGAGCGAGAAGGTCTTGATCCAACCCTGCGCGCGACCGTTGTAAAACTCCTCGACCCGCAGGTCGTGCATCTTGTCATCCACATAGGTCGGAGCCGGGTGACACTCCGCGCAGCGGGCCTTGCCAAAGAAGAGGCCCTCTCCGCGCAGCTCGGACGGCGTCGCCTTCGCCGCGATCAGACGGCCAAACCGGTCCAGCTTCGGCGCCGGCGGCCAGGCGATGATCGAGTTGAAGTCACCCATCCGGTTCGTGCTGACCTTGTCGAGCTGCCGGCCGCCGAGCTGGGGCTGAAGACTGATATCGCCATCAAAATACTCCTCGAGCTCGGCGAAATGGTCGGTCGAGCGGACCGAGCGCCGCGAGCTGAACAGTTGCATGTTGTGGTTGCCGCGGAGCGTGGGCGTGTCGATCCGCGTCCGCGCCAGGGTGGGCCGGGTACCCGGGTCGAGTGCGATCGCGCCGTTGGTATGCCCATTGACGTGGCAATCCAGGCAGGCCACGCCTCGCACCGGCTGCTCGGTCACCCGGTGCTTGGTCTGATTGAACCAGCTTGTCGGAAACTTGGTGACCAGGAGCCGCAGGCCCTCGAGCTGCTCCGGGGTGAGGATCCCCTCGAACAGCTCGCGGAAGTTGGCCTGGGTGATTTCATGCCCGCGCGAGACGTCGCCCAGGTCCGGGCGCGTGGTGAGGAACAGCGGGGGCGGGAACTCGGGCAGGTAGGCTTCGGGGATGTCGAAATCGACATCAAAGCGCTGATGCTCGGGGTGAAACTTGATCCACATCGCCGGGAAAAGCTGGTGGCCGACGGTGTGCAGGGGATGCGAGAGCGGCCGGAAGCCGAGCGGGAACAGGTCACGCCGCCGGATCTCCGCGGGGTCGAGTGCAGCCAGCTCTCCCCAGCTTGCGACGCCTTTCGGCAGCCGGGCGACCGGCCCGACGGGAAGCGGCTTGCCGCGGGTCATCGTCACTTCGCTGGTCCCACGCGCGTTGAAGTCGTAGCGCTGCGCCATATATTTACGCCGTTCGTCCATGACTCGGGGCTTGTTCTCCTTGCACATGCGGCAGAATTCCTCGAAATTGCCGACATCGTCGATGGAGCCGTACGAGCTTCGGCCCGCGCCGCCATAGATGGAAACATCCTGGGGGCAAAGCTCGCCCGGCTTCAGGTCGGGCATGGGCTTGAGGACCCTGCCGACTGGTTGGTACTGCGGATAGGAACGCTCCCAGTCGGGGTCATAGGCCGCGGCCGTGTCAGGGGCCAAGTGCGTCCCCACCCTCGGCCGGGGCAAAGGCTGATCGACTTTCGTCTTGGTGCCGTCATCACCTCGTGTCGGCAGGATCAGCTCGCGCGCCAGAAGCCCGACGATCGCTCCCAGCAGCAACACGGCTACGTGGGCAGTCGCCTTTCGTCGAATGAAGGAAAATATCATGGCGTTGATCTCTCCGGATTCACGGACCAGCACGATCGAGTTCGGCCCGATCACTTTGGCCATCTGCAAGAATTGTTCTCAGTTCATCTTACTGGGCGTTTCCGAGAAAAGTTAGGTGAAACCCGCAATCGGGGAAAAGCGGGGTCGAACGGCGACTTGACGGAAGCCATCCCTGCTGGGAGCCTTCATGTCGGCCGAAATTACCGAGTGACCGGCTCGGGCGTCGATTGACCCGCCGGGTTTCGATCGTCGCCGAGCTCAGGCGCAAGCACATCGGCCAGCGTACGTCCCGGCTCCTCGATGGCGTCGGTGCGCAGATTGAGCCTGGCGAGATCGCGCCGGCGGTCGTCTCGTTCGGGGACGATCAGTGCCGGCACGGTCAGGAACGCCCTGGCCTCGAATCGGCGGCCGAGCTGCTCGGCAAGGCGGGCCATCTCCGCCGCGTCGCGCCGGGGTTGGTACCGTCCGTACAGTTCCTGGTAACGAGCCTCTAGCCGATCGATTTCGGTCTTCTTGCGACGCAGCTCGACCGCGCGGTCCGGCTGGTCATCTTTCACCGCCAGCTCCGCCAACCGGTCCAGGGCGGTGAAGTCGGTGGGATCGACCGTGATGAGGCGTTCTAGTGACCGTCGCTCCGACGCGGCGTCGCCGCGCTGCGCGGCAAACCAGGCCGCCAGCTTCTGGACCTGCGCCGGCGTCGACTCCGCGGCCGGCAAATGCTTCATGGCCAAACGGGCCTCCGCCACGCGCCCCGTCGCCATGGCCCAGTTCAGCCGGGCTCGCCAGACCGGCACGTCGTCGGGGCGACCGCGCAGGCAGGCGGCGAGCCACCGCGCCGCCTCATCGTACGAGCCGGTGCGAATCGCCAGGTTGGCTTTACCCAGCCAGACCCGTTCGTCATCGGGAGCCGATCGCGCGGCCTGGTCGAGGAAGGTGCGGACCGCCTCGACCGGGGTGCCGGTCCGCTGCAGCTCGATGTGCAGCCGGACCAAGGTGATGGCCGCCTCCGTAGCCCCTTGACCCGTCGCCGCCAGGTGATCCCAACTCGCCTCGATAACCCGCTCCGCCTCCTCGACCCGGCCTTGCAGGCAGTAGACGGGCCCGAGCAGCAGGCTCAGGCCGGATGCGTCGCTCCGAGGGTCCGCCATCGCGTTCTTGATGAGCTGCTCGGCGTCGGCGAGCCGCCCGCGCTCGATTTGCAGCGTGATACGACCTTCGATCGCCGGGGACGCGAACAAAGAACCGGGGGGAATCCGGGCCCAGGCTTCGGCAGCCGCCTCGGTACGCCCCCGTGCCCGCTCACACATTCCCAGGAAGTAGGCGGCCTCATCGGAGCCGGGTCTCCAGGCGAGAAGCGCACCCAGGTTCCGCGCGGCGAGCGCGTTTCGACCGGCTCCAAGGTCCTCCTCGATCTCCGCCATCGCCCTCCGATAGCGCCTGAGCTCCCACCATTTCCAGCCGCCCCAGAGCAGTCCCAGGGCGACGATGGCCAGCAGCACCGCCAGCCTCCATCGGTGCTGAAAAAGGACTATCCCCGTTTCGCTCTCGATTGCCATCTCCCGCATCTCCGTCCCCGCCGGTTCCATTCGACACCTCGGCGAGCAGGCACCGAGCGCCAAGCTCGCTCGAGCCTTGAACCAGTATGTTCCACGGATCGCATCGTCGACAACCTGACCATTGACCATTGACCAGAGTCCGATCCGTCGCGACAGCTTGCCCGGAGCGCGTCTTCGGTGCTATGTTGAGATTCGATTTGGCACCAGGATGGAAAACGGCTTTTGTTCTGCCGTGTAAGCCACGGGTCAGGCCGAAGTCGGGGTTCCCACGCTCAACCCATCGCACTCATGAACAGTCGGACTGATGTCTTCGAGGAGGCCGGCACGGTCACCTCGCCGTCCCAAGATCTCGCCGTGAACCGGCTCGGGCCGCTGGCAATTCTGGGCTTGTCGGCCTGGTGCGGGCTCGTTTCCGGGCTGCTCGAGGTCGGGACGACCGTCCTGCGCAAGCAAGCGTTCGATCCCAATCATCTTTACTGGATGAGCCGTCACTTCATCTGGCTGGTCCCACTGACCAATCTGGTGATCTTCCTTCTCCTGGGCCTGGTTTTGTCGCTTTTGGCCTGGGGAGGGCGCCGCCGCGGTCGCTGGCTTGCCACGCGAATCTTGGGCACGATGGCCTTGCTCCCGCTTTTTTGGACCGCTTTTCCTCGGATTTACGCTGCCGCCGGCTTGCTGTTGATGCTGGGGTTGGCAGCGCGGCTGGTCCCCGCCCTCGAGCGGCATGCCGCCGGCGTAGGGCGGCTGGTCCGGAAGAGCTTCCCCGTCCTCGCCGGTCTCGTGCCGGTCCTGGCGGCATCGCTCTGGGGGTTGGACCGGCTCAGGGAATGGCGCGCGGATGCGCGGGTACTCCCGCCGCCGGATTCCTCAAACGTCCTCTTGATCATCCTGGACACGGTGGGGGCGGACCATCTGAGTCTCTATGGCTACAACCGTCCCACCTGCCCGACGATCGATGGATTGGCGCAACGAGGAATTCGTTTCAACCGGGTGCTGGCGACCTCGTCGTGGACGCTGCCTTCCCATGCCAGCATGTTTACCGGCCGATGGCCTCACGAGGTCTCCGCCGGCTGGCTCACTCCGCTCGATGCAGCCTTTCCCACCCTGGCCGAATTCCTGGGGGCGCGCGGCTACGCGACGGCCGGATTCACCGCCAACCATGCGTATTGTGGGACCGACTCCGGGCTGGCCCGCGGTTTCACCGTCTATCAAGACTACATCTTCCCCGCGCTCACCGCGTCCCACATGGCCGCTCTGGTCAATCGCCCCGTGGATGGCCTCGAGGCGGTCGAGCGTTTCCTCGAGGATCGGCTGGATTTCGACCTCTTGAGGCCCGCGTCGCAAGGCCTCCGATGGCTCTTCAACTTCGATCGAAAGGAAGCGGAGGTAGTCAATCGCGAGTTCCTCGACTGGCTTTCGCGGCGTCGCCGGCCGGAGCGGCCGTTCTTCGCCTTCCTCAACTTCTTTGACGCCCACTATCCGTATCAGCTTTCCAACACGGGCATTCACCGGTTCGCGGCCAAGCCGCTCAACAATCGTGAGATGGACTTGATCGACGACTGGTTGCAGACGACCGGGCGCGGCCCTTCCGATCAGCAAATTGCTTTCGTTCGGGACGCCTACGACAACTGCATCGCGGACCTCGACGAGCAACTGGGCGGGCTGATCGACGAGCTCGAGCGCCGCGCGGTCCTCGAGCGGACCTGGGTGATCATCGCCGCGGATCACGGCGAGAGCTTCGGCGAGCACGCCGGCGTGTTCCGCCACGGAGGGTCACTCTACCAGACGGAGCTGCATGTTCCTTTCGTGATCATCCCCCCGGCGGGGGGCCCGACGAATCAGGTCGTCACCGAGGCGGTAAGCCTCCGGGACCTGGCCGCGACGGTGGCCGACGTGCTGGGCATAAAGGCCGTTTCCCCGTTTCCCGGTGATTCGCTGGCCCGGTTCTGGAACGGCTCATCCAGGGCGGCCTCCACCGAGCCCGCTGCCTCCCTACCGGCGCTTTCCGAAGTGGTCCCCATCGACCCGCTCAACCCGGATACCGCGCAATTGCTCGAGCCGCGATGGCCGTTGGCCGCCCTGACCGAAGGAGACTGGACTTACATCCGCCGTGAAGGGGACGTTCACGAAGAGCTGTTCCACGTGCGCGAGGACGCGAAGGAACTGCACAACCTGGCCGGCGACCCGGCCATGGAGCCGACGCTCGAGCGCATGCGGAAAGCCCTGGGCCGCCTCACGCGAGGTCCGCTGACGCCGCAACGATTCAGTCGCTGATGACGCCAGGCGAGTCATGCCGGGCCGATCGCATCGGCTGTGCCGGCCCGACACCCGCTCCGAGGTCGGTTTCGTGAGGTCACGGATGGATGACCTGGCCTGGAGTCACGGTCTCCACTGCGCCCGGTCCGGTCTTACCCTCGGTGATCACGACATGCCGGTCGGCGGCGAGGTCGTCGATCATCTGCACTGCGCCCGAGGGCCAGCGGACGGTCAGCCGGTCGATCCTGGTGGCGTCCCCGAGGCCAAAATGCACGCGGCTCGGCATCTGCGAGCGGAAGCTGTTTTGGGGGTAGAGCTCGCGGGTCAGCTCGCGCCCCGAGACGGTCGCGGTCAGCCTCGCTCCGATCCCCAGTTTGTTGCTCGCCATGCCCCGGAGCGACACGGTCAGGTAGTGCGCCTTCGGGAACTGGTTCTCGAAGAGGAGCACCGGCCCGCCCCCCACCTGCCGGACGACCAGGTCGAGCCGGCCGTCGTTCCGGAAGTCCCCGGCGACCACGGAACGCCCGTCGCCGTCGCTGTCCGCGCCGGTCAGGAAGCTGATGTCGAGGAAATCCTTGCCCTGGACATTCAGGAACGCACGCTTGCGCTCGTAGGCGCTCAAGTTGTGCCCCTTGTCGACGATGTCCCACGGGTTAGTGACCCAGAACTCGCCCAGGGACTGGTCGACCACGCCGGGTGCCGGCACCGATGCTCCGCGGTTGAAAGGCTGTGACACGACAGCCTGCCAGACGCAGTTTCACCCGTCGGGGTCAACGCGCGAGCGGCTGATGAACCCGCAGGTGGCGTAAATGTCGAGCCAGCCGTCGTTGTTCAGGTCGGCCATGGCCGGGCCGTACGACCAACCGACGTCGGCCACCTGGAGCTCCCGGCCGATCCGCTCGAACTTCAGGCCGCCGAGGTTGTGGTGCAACTGGCTGCCGGTCGTGAACGAGCGAAGCTTCGCCATCATCGGCTCGGGGTACGACCCGGGCCAGACGTTGGCCATGATCCGGTTGCCGGCCTTCGAATACATGTTGCCCACGTAGAGATCGATGTGGCCGTCGTTGTCGATGTCGCCGGCCGTCACCCCCATCGAGCCGAAGTCGCCCGGCTCCTCCGCGATCGACCGCTCGCGGAACGTCCCATCCCCCCGATTGACCAGCAGGACGCCGTTGCCGAACTCGTTGATCACGTACAGATCGGGCCAACCGTCTTCGTCGGCGTCGAGCCAGACCGCGGAGAACGTTGAGCGATTGCCGCCCGAAGCCCCGCTTGGCCCCGTGACGTCCATGAATTCCCAGTTCCCCAGGTTCCTCCAGAGTCGGTTGCCTACCTGGCCACCCCCCTCTCCCTTGATCCAAGTTGCGGTCTTGGTCCCGCCCAAGGCCGTCACGTACAGGTCCATTTTGCCGTCCCGGTCGTAGTCGGCGACGATCACATTCGACTGCGGTCTCACCTTGAGGGTTGTGGCCGTGACCGGTGTGAAGTACTGGCCCTCGTTATTCCGGAGCAGCAGGCTGCCATGGATCAGGTCTTCCCAGCCGTCGCCGTCCAGGTCGGCGAATGTCGCGGTGATCATCAAGGGGGTGCGCGGCAGGCGAACCTGCGTGGTGACGTCGATGAGCGTCCCGTCGGGTCGCCCTTGATACAGGACGTTGCCGTCAAGGTCGGTGACCAACAGGTCGAGGCAGCCGTCGCGGTTGAAGTCGCAGAGGTTGATCCCCCCGGTGACGATCTCCGTGTTCTGGGGGTCGTCCCAGTTGTCGTGGAACCGCTTCACATCGATCCCGCGCTGGGCGGCGACCTCGCGCATCAAGAATCTTGGGACCTCGCCAATCTGCCGCTGCGTGATCGCGCAGGATCGGAGCCAGCCGTCGGACTTCAGGAGCTCCTCGGTCGGCTTGGGCAGGCGATAACGCAGGTAAAGGACCACCTCGGCGGGCCGCCCCGATCCCATCTCACCGAAAATCCGCAACTGACACGTCCCCTGCCAGACTCCATTAAGGTTCGTGTGGTCGACCGGCGCCAGCCCCATGAGGGCGAGCTTCACGGTGGGGGGCTTGGTGAAACGGCGGCGGTCATCGAGCAGAAGCTTTGCCAGCCCCTCGCGGTTCAAGCGGACCGACGGCCGGCCGGAATCCTGCTGGCGGAATACCCGCGTCGAGTCGTGCTCGAACCGAACTTCGCGCGGCTGTCCCAGCACTTCGCCCTCGAACCCGTCGGCGAGGATAGCCAGCAGGGCCTGGGCGTTGCCGTTCTTGAGCGCCTCCGCGATCCGGGAGAACCCCAGGCGGACCAGAACCAGGCCATGATGCTCGACCTGCCACAGGTACTCGCGCTGGTCCTTGCTGAGCGTGAGGTCGGGCATCACATCCTTGCGCTCACCATCACCGGGCTCCGGAAGCGGATGGGAAGCGGCCGGGGTTTTCCGGCCTGGGGACACGGTCCCCGCGGCCTGTGCCTGCGGTGTGGCCGTCCCCGCGGGCGGTGCCGGCCCCCAGTGCCACATGCTCGCGCCGAACCGCCCCGAGACCTGCTCCCAGCCGGCGAGTGCCAGCACGCCCAGTGACAGGGCACCGACGAACGCCAGTACCCAAGCGGTCTGCCTCGACATTCTCACCTCCGGATCGCCGGTGGATCGGGCGAATGAAATTCACGTTAAGGATATCTCGAACGCCCTGGAATTCTCAACAATATTTTCATGCGGTGAGACCTGCCGTTCACGGGGCCTGCTGCCGCGCGCCGATGCGAGGTCCGCTTCCGCCGTCCTGGCCGGTCGATTCCCATAAACGGTGATAGTTCGCCAGGCCGGGGTCGCCACGCTGATCGTAGTACGCGGCCAATAGGCCGTGAGTCGGCGGATGCCGTGGGTCTGCGCGCAGGATCTCCTTGGTCCATTTGAGCCCCTCCTGCTCGTGGCCGTGTTCCATCATCCACTTGGCGACCTGAAAGCGAGTATCGAGGTCGCGCGGGTGTTTGATCAACCGGAATCTGAGCTGGACGAGTTGATCGTGCTCCTTGCGGAGGCGAGCAGCTCGAGCGAGCTCGACCCGCGCCCGTGCCTCATCACCGGAAAGTTTGAGCGCTTGAGCATAGGAATAGCGAACTTCGTGGTCGAACGGCTGGATCTGGATCAATAGCTCCAGTCGTTCACGCGCCTGCTGGGACCGGCCGAGCCGGAGGTCGATCTGGCCGAGCTCCTTGAGTGTCTCGGGCTCGCGCGGGTTGGCCTCGCGGGACGTTTCGAAGTACTGCCGTGACTTCTCGATGTTGCCTTGCTGGAACGCATTCCGCCCCAGACCAAGCAAGGCCGAGCTGTCCTTGGGATTGCGTTTCAGGTAAACCAGGAATTCTTGCTCGGCATCGTCGAAGCGACGAGCTTTACTGAGCTCTTGGGCGAGGCCCAAACGAGCCTTGTCCAGCTTCGGGTCGCGCTCGAGCGCAGCCCGATAGTTCTGGATCAGGATTGCCGGCTCGACGTCGGACCGTGAGGCGATCTCGTTGTTCCAGAGGTAGGGCTGGGGATCCTCCGGAGCCAGGACCCTCCAGCGTTCGATCGGCCGGATGGCGCGGTCGAGCCGGTAGGTGGACAAGAAGATTCGCGCCAGCTCCTTGGCAACCATTTCCTGGGGCTCGACCTGCTCGAGGAAAGCTTGCGTCAGGACCGGCTCGGCTTCGTCAAAGCGATCGGCGCGGGCACGATAGATGGCGGACAGGCAACCGAGCCGTTCCGGGTCGAAGCCGAGCTTCCCGGCCTGTTCGACGGCCAGCTCAGCCTCACGAGGCTGGTTGAAGGCCAAGGCTTCCCACGCCTTGTAATAGTAAGCTTCGCCCGCCCGGGGTCGCACCGCGAGCCAGTGCCGCAGGGGCTCGCGGGCCGCCTCGTAGCGTCGCGAGGCGAATGACTTTCTGACCATCCCGGCCAGGCGGTGGACACGGTACTGATCGTATCCAAGATAGCTCCCGGCCGCCGTGGAAACCAGAACCAGGAGCGCCACGATCCTCGAGGAATTCAGGTGCCCGCGCCGCTGCCCCGGCTTCAGATCCGGTCCGGCCGCGGGCACGATTCCCGACGGCTCCGGCCCCGGGTTGGCGCTGCCCACTTTCGCCGATTGCCGCTTCGCACCCATGAGAATCCCTCCCTAAGATCTTCGGCCTCGGGATCGCTTGCGATCATAGCACAAGGGCTTTGACCTGACGACGCAGGCCTCTTGACCGTTTCATTCTAGGCGGATAGGAGAAGTTCCTGTCGGTATGGAGGCCCTGCTTCTCGCCCGATCGGAGAGGGCCTGGACCACAGGGCGAGCTGGCGCTTTGCCTCGGAGACCTGGTTGGTGGGCACGCGCGAGGCCAGTTCGACGACTTCGTAGGCGATGGTCCGGTTAACGAAGAGTCCGATGAGATCCCGGTTTCCCCGGGCCTGATCGAGCTCAAGGAGCAGGACCGTTACCTCTACATCTGGCACAATGCGAATATCCGGTCGGCGGTGCGCCAGTTGGGCTCCGGAGATGCTTTCCGGTTAATGGCCAGTAGCTTTTGGAAACCGAATCTGGAGACGATCACTCTTTCCTTTGCTTCGGGCCTGAAAGTCGCGGGATTTGCCATCACGACCTGGGAACGGAAGCTGGTCCACGATCGGAATCCGGTCTTCAATTGGCCGATGCCGCAAGATGCCGCTTGATCGGACCGCGCTCAGAAACTGCACCAGAGCACTTCGGTCATGCGGCGCTTCGTTTCTCCTCCGGCCGCGTTATTCGGCAAAAGGGTACCGGGTGTGTCCTCTCGCTTGATCAGCTCGAGCGCGGGCATCCTCTCGAAGCCAGGTAATACTTGCCGCCATGCCACTTCAAGGGCAAATTCATCTCGGCCGCCCTCAATGCTGGAGAACCGAGAAATCTCTGATGTCTGTTACCCGATGAATGCGGCGTCCGAGGTGAAGCACCCCCAATAATTTGACGGGCTCGGTTTCCTTCTCCTCGAAAACATCGGTCTCGCGATCCGCCTCGATCGCCTGGACGACCCGATGAATGGAACGCATGAGGAGCGAGGTGGCCGACCGGGCGAACGGCTCCTCACCCGCGGGCAAAGGCTGGTCCTGTTCGACGGCGTGCACCGGGCAGGAGAGCGGTAGGGTGGGTCGAACGACGTGTTCCACGTCGTGAGGCCCACCGGGAACCTCGTCTGCTTCGGTGGGCCTCGCCTCGCTGGGCGAGGCTCGACCCACCCTACAACGCCCTTCCAGGAAGGGATACCGGTCCGGGTCGAAGAGATACCCCTTCCTGGCCGGGAGCCGCAACCCACCGTGGCGGCCGCCATCGTAGACCAGGCGGAACAGGGTCAGGAGCTGGGCCCACGCGCCATAGCGATCGTCCATCCGGTAGTCCTGAACGCGTTTGACCAGCCCATGCTTGACGGGGTTCCAATGGATGTAGTCGATGCACCGCTTGAGATCGTCCTCGTCGCGGACTGTGTGTTCCCAAAACCGCCGCTGCCAGACCGCTCGTTCACGTCGTTTGATTCGTGAGACGCTTTTTGAACCCTCGGTGCCTCCAGATACAAGGAATGACCGCGTGAAGGACTCCTTGATCTGGGCCCACCGCGTGGGATAGTCCGAATCACCGCGCGGCAGGGTCCAGACCGCGTGCAGGTGATCGGGCATCAGGGCCAATGCGACCAATTCGAAAGGGCGTTTTGCCCGCACGGTCCTGCAGGCCTGTCGCAGCGAGGACCGGGCGATCGAGCTCGTCAAGATCGGCCGGCGCTCGTGCATGACGAGCGTGAAAAAGTACGTCCCGCCCGGGACGAAATAGCGTCGATAATGGGACATAAAGAAGAAGCCTTGTTCCGGTGGGTCGAGCCGCAACACGGCGAGTTCCGGTGGGTCGAGCCGCAACACGGCGAGTTCCGGTGGGTCGAGCCGCAACACGGCGAGTTCCGGTGGGTCGAGCCGCAACACGGCGAGTTCCGGTGGGCCTCACGCCGCGGGACGCGGCGATCGACCCACCCTACGTCGTTTCGCAATCCTCGTACCAAATGGGTATGACGTCACTGGTCAATCAGGCCCCCGATGAATGCGAATGTGATGGTCGGTGAATCGCGAGCGTCGCGACGGATCCTCGACCTTCGGCATGTGGCAGGAGATGCATTTCTCGGCCGGGCTGACCGGGCAGCTCCGCGCCGTCTGAGGAACCCTCTCCGCCCGCGCGCCTGGTGAGCTCGCCGGATCGCGCCGGGGCAAGGTCGCTGCGTGACAGCTCAGACATTTCGCCTCATAGTGGGGAATCGAGGTATCGACCGGGCGGTGTGGATCATGGCAGATCGTGCAGCCGAACCTGTCCTTGCTGGCGGTGAAACAACGGCTGAACAAGAACGTCGTCCCCTGAACACGGGTGAATTCCGGATCGCTGGGCTCGACTGCGCCGTCTGATGCATGACACTGGGTGCAGGACTTCAACCGTTGGATGGAGGGGGTCTCCGGCGTCAGCGCGATGGCCAGCTCGGCGAAGCCCGACGAGACGGCCTTGTCGTGGTTCAACCCCGGACCATGGCACCGTTCGCAGCCGATGCCGTGGTCCTGTGCTTCCGGACCTCGCGGGCCCGATCGGCCCTGATCGACCGACCGGAACCATGTCGTGTGGCAGTGGAGACAATGATGCACGGTCTTGCGCCCCAGTCCGATGCCGATCTGATCGCCCAGGTCGCGCGGCGAGGATTCGACCCCCTTCGTCTCTCCCCAGGTTTGGCCTTCACCGTAGTACGAGATCCGAAGCTCGCGCTCGATGCCTTCTTCATCCTTGGCGAGCATCGTGATCCCGTGGCGGCCCGATCCCAGGGCATACTCGACGATCGCCCGGATAACCCGGTCTTCAACCCGTGATTCTAGCTCGATGTGGTCGTCGCCCCTCCGCGAAAAGCTGAAGCTGATGCTCGGAATCACGGGGTCGGGAACGGGATGCGCGGGGAGAGGGACGTCCTTCAAGCCCGATCCGAGTCGGAGCGTCGACGCGTGACGACTCGTCCGCTGCTGCTGGTTGTAGATCGTGCGGTGACACGCACCACATCGCTTGGAACCGACGAACGGTGCGGGCTCCGGCAGAGCGGTCGCGCCTTTTCCGTAGTCGCCGGCCAGCGCGAGCATCGCGTCGGCCGTCTCGTCCTGGTCGAGTTGCAGCGCGGCCCGGCTCAGCAGCCATGCGGCCTCGCGATCGTGCGAGACGGCGGCCGAAGCGGAGGTCGACTCGGAGTCGCCCTTGGGCGCGGGCACCAGGAATTCGAGCAAGGCACGGGCCTCGCTCGCCCGCCCGGTCTCCAGCAGGAGCCGCGCGCCCAGCTTGATGGCGGCGTGCGTCGACTTCACACCGCGGAGGAGAGCGCCGTCGCGGACCCAGATCCGATCGAGGAACTCGTCCTCTTGGTCGGGATCATTCGCGTATCGGGCGAGGCCGAGGACCAGCATACCCAGTTGCGGTCCGCCCGGAACGGAGCGGAGAAGCTCGACCCGGCTGGCAGTCTCTTGATGCTTGACCCGCTCAGGGCCCGTGGCCAGGGCCTGCTTGTTTTGCAGTCCGTCGAGGGCCTGGACGGTCGATTCATGTTTGGGGTCGATGCGCCTCGCCGCTTCGAGTGCCGCCCACCCCAAAACCATTCGATCCCGCTTTAGCAAAGCCGAGCCCAGCGTGAAGCAATCGCCGGCTTCCCATTGCCGTTCATCAAGACCTTGAAAGAACTCAAACGCTTCGTCGAACCGAGCTTCCCGGATCGACGCCAGCGCCCGGCTGCGTCGCGCTTCCGGCTCATCAGCTGAACGAATGCTCGCGACCGGGAAGCCGCCGTGGGACTGTTCCTGGAAGGGCAGCCTCCCACTCAGCCATAGCAAGGTCCCGCCTCCGGTCGAGAACAGGAGGACAACTCCACCCAGGACCCAGAGTCGCGCTCGAGCCCGACTGGAAGCCGTCATTCGCCTTTCCTTTTTTGATAGGAGACCGCTCCCTCGGTGATCTCGATTGCTTGGTCAGCGTCAAGGTCGCGGAACGTCTGGGTCGTCCGGCTCGTCGGCCAGGTGACCGTGAGCCCGGCCACGCGCGAGGCGTCGAGCAGGCCGATCGACTGGACAAGGCTGTTGCCGCCGAAGCTGGAGTTGTTGCCCACGGTGCGAAAGATCGAACGTTTCCGGCCATCCTTCGAGTCGATGTCGATCCGGATCCTGGCACCCAGGGCAGCACGGTTGGTCCGACTGCCGACCAGCCGGACCTTCAACCAGTGGCTGCCCTGGCCCGGGTTGCGAAAGAGAAGGTTCCACGACCGATCGCCCGGAACCGCGCCCCCCGTTTGGACGAACAGATCGAGGTCGCCGTCGCAATCCCAGTCGGCGAATGAGACGCCCTGCCCATTTTGGAGATGGCCGGTGCCGGACGACATCGTCACGTCCTCGAACCGGCGGCCTTCCACATTCTTGAGCATTCGGTTGGGGAACAGGCCCGAGTAGGCCCGCCAGCCCGTCCCGATGTAGATGTCGAGGTAACCGTCATTGTCGATATCGCCGAAGTTGCAGCCCAGAGACGGAGTAGGCCGGTCGAGGCCGGCCTCATGGCTCACGTCGCGGAAACCCTCGGCTCCCAGGTTGCGGTAGAGCCGGGGATGGCTTGCCGTCTCGACCGGAAGGCGGAGGGCAATCGCCACGGTCTGGAACAGGCGAGTCTGATTGTCATTGACGAAAAGGTCGAGCCGGCCGTCGTTGTCGTAGTCCCAGAACCAGCAGGCGTGGCCGGTTTCAGGGCCGGTCACATCGAGCGTTGGGGCGACGTCGCGGAAAGTGCCATCCCCCTCGTTATGGTAAAGCCGTCCCGTCCCGTCGGCATTCGAGACGTAGAGGTCGAGCCGGCCGTCATCGTCGTAGTCGCCCCACGCCGCTCCCTTGGCACACTTCTCGTTGACGACCCCCGCGACCACGGCGACGTCGCGAAACGTGCCGTCGCGCCGGTTGTGATACAGCCGGCAACGGTTGCGAGCGTCCGGATGACCGGTACGAGGATCGACCGAGCGAGGCCGGTATTCGCCGCAGACAAACAGATCGACCCAGCCGTCGTTGTCGTAATCGCCCCACGCGGCCGCACCGGTGGCGATCGGTTCGCCCAGTCCGGCGGCGATCGTCACATCCTCGAACCTCCCGGCCCCGTTGTTCGAGAGCAGCGAGAGTCGGAGCGGGCCCTCACCGGCCCCGCGCAGCAGCACGACGTCCAGGTCGCCGTCGTTGTCGAAGTCGGCATGGGCGAGGTTCAGGGCGTAGACCTGATCGCCGAGGCCCGCCTGGGCCGAGCGATCGACGAACGTTAGATCGCCGCGGTTGATGAAGAGAGCGGCCCCCCGGTCGACATCGAGCGAGGTTGTGAACAGGTCGGGCAGCCCGTCGCCGTTGAAATCATCGAACACGCTCCCGCCTGCCTGATTCGGGCCCCTCGAGGTCAAACCGACTCGCGGCGCCACGTTTTCGAACCGGCCCACATCGCGGGTTGATTGGAACGTGTCGAGCGGGATCAAGTACGCGACTGGGACCTTGGCGGGATACTCCCCCAGCCTCATGTAGGCGATGTTCAGCATCCAGCGGACCCGGAGGTCTTCGGGCCAGTCCTCCAGGTAGGCCGTGAACCGCTTGGCGGCTTCGCGTGATCCCGACTGCTCTCTGTCGACCGCCTCGCGCCCGATCGGGAAGATGCCATGGGACGCGCCCAGACTCTGGAGGCCATTGTCCACCTCGCCCCGGCGGAGCGCGACGATCCCGAGTAGAGCCAACCGTCGAGCCCGGTCTCGATCGGGGATGTCACTTGGGCGGCCGAGCTCCAGGGCTTTTTGAAAGGAGGCGGCGGCCTCGGTATACCGGCCCTCGTAGAGGTTGAGCAAACCGATCTGATGCAGGAGCTGTGCCGCCGCGGCAACCTCCTCCTTGGGCGCTCTGAACCGGACTCTTGTCTGTTCGGACTCCGCCTGCAACACCGCGAGCCCGAGGCGGCCCCTCACGTCGATCGCTTGCCGAAGCTCGATTAGCGAGCTGGGGTCGTGAATTGGAGCCGTGAACTGGCTGGCGATGCCGAAGCCACCATCCTCAATCGGATCTTGGTCAAGGATCGCGCCGGGATCACGCGGCTTCAAGATGGCCGGCAGGGGCCGCCGAGCCTCCTCATCGTCGATGCTGGCCATGTTCACCAGTGATATCACTGCACCGGCGAGCGCCAGACAGAAACTCCAAAGAAGCACGTGGCTGATCCGAGCTCGCAAGGTCATCGTTTCCCCGTCAGGCTGTGGTAGCCGACTCGATAGTTGTAGGCGAGGATGTCCTGCCACTCATTGTCGTAGAGATTGGCGTTCTGCCCGTCCACCGGGACCGCGGGCAGCCATAGGTCAGGTTTGGGTTCGCCGAGCCGGTATACGGTGACCAGGTAGTCCAGCGTGGCCTCCCTCGATTTCGAGATGTCCGAGAACAGCGCGGCCTCCGTCAGCGGCTTGCCGTTGATCGGAATACGCCCGGAAAAGAGGATGGTCTTCCCGGCCCATCGCACCCGGTAGGCGATCGATGCCGTTCCTCGCCCGTGGAGCGGCATCGGCATGACCTCGAACCAACCTCGACCAGGCAATCCTTCGGCTGAAAGGATGACGGTCCCCGGCGGACACCATTCCTTGACTTTCTCGAGGCCCTCGCGGGAGACAACGACCTCCGGATGGCATCCTTGAACCAGGTCCTTGAGTCCGGCCGCGATTGTTGCCTCGCACGAAGTCAACAAGACCGCGGCCGGCTCCGCGGGCTTCTGCCCAAGTTGCTGGAGACGGCCCTTGACGAAAGAAAGCAGGCCCGGCCCACCCGGGGCGGCGACCAGGAAGAATTTCGACGCGGCGAAGAGCCCGTAGACTGCTTCACCTTGGAAATCTCCCAGGTAATACAGGCCCGGCAAGAGCAGCTTCGGCTCGCCATCCAAGAAATCCGCGCCGTCAGCCTCATATCGAGCCACGAGCCTTGCCATCTCGGCAATGCCCTGGTCGAGAATCGACTCCCAGCGTTGTTGCGACAGCCGAGGCTCCTGAGGTGTCGGGTCGCCGCGGGGATGGCCGGGCAGCACGAGGTCCGGCATCGGAAGCGCCCGGAGTTTGCGAAGAGACGCGAGGTAGGCCTTGGCGTCGCCACGGTATCGAGGAGGCAGATAGGCGGAATAAGTCCCCAGCGGTTTCCAGATGCGCACGTGGGATTTCTCTTCACCAACGAGCATCGAGATGACATCGCCGGCGAACAGCGCGCGCAGGTCCCCTCGCTCCATCAGATAACAGATGCTCCCTGGGGTATGGCCCGGCGTTGCCAGGGCGCGGAAGCGCACGTCGCCGAAGGCGATCGACTCACCGCCTTTGAGCGCGACGTCGATCGTGGTCGGGTGAAGCTCGCCTTCGGGCAAGGAGAAGGCGCTGAAAATCGCCTCGCGAGGTCCGCCTGCCCTGATGACCCCCGCGTCGCCTTCCCCGGCGTAGACTTTCGCCCCCGTCTCCGCCCGCAGGCGCTCGGCTCCCCCGGTATGGTCCCCGTGGGCGTGGGTGAGCAAGATGGCGCGGACATGCCGCCAATCCAAGCCCAGGCTCGCAATCTGCGACTTGAGGAGGCTCGCGTCGCTTCGCAGCCCCGAGTCGACAAGCACGACTCCCTCGGACGTCTCGACCGCGTAAGCCGTCGACGGCTCCAGGGACCCGAGGATGTAGACTCCCCCCTTGATCCGAATCGGGAACGGGACCAGGGGCGGCACAGGGTCGTCGAGGAAACAGGAGGCCTCGACATCCCCGTGCCGGTCGACGTGGAGGAAGAGCGCGCACGACACGACGACGAACGCCAGGCCGCTCGCGCATCCTTTCCACCCGCCTGGGAAACCAGTCGTGAATCGCTGCATGCCCACCGTCCCTCTTGCCCGGGGCCTCCGTCAAGATCATCATGGAGCTTCCGAAATCCGAACACCGACCGCGTTCAGTCAAGCTAACCGATCCCGTTCCAAAGGTCGATTCCCTGCTGATTGTTCGAACGATCAAGTCGCTAGGATGGTGGTCACCCCGAATCAATCAGACGGGTCAAGAAGCGATCTCCTTGTTGCTCCTGTCTCAACCTGAGAGAATGACAATGTTGCCCCTCATCTCCCGAGGGGCGTGTCCCTTTGTTTATGAATCTCATCCCGGTTATTCCGGACACCAACCCGTTCTGAGACAACCCATGGAACACGCAAACGATCGGTCCTCGCGCGGTCTCGTCATCACCGTGGTGGCTGGCCTGATCTTGGTCGCGGCGCTCGCCGTCATCCCGTTTACGAGTTTTCCCCGCCCCGGTCTCGCCCAACCTCCGGGAGCCGCCCGCGTCGTGGTCGCTCGTCCTGCGGCGGGCGCTCAGGATCTTGTCATTCCCCCCTCGACGACGCGAAAGCCGCTCAAGTATCAGCCGCGGTTCGACGTGGACACCAGCGGTGCCGTCCAGGCCTCGACTCATCTGCGCTGGCCGCCCGATGCCACGCTCGAACAGATCCGGGACAACTGGCAGTCGGTCGTCCCGCGAATGATGGCGGAGCTGGACACAGCCATGCCTCCCCCCGGGAAGTGCGATTCGCACCGGCTTCTGACGCTCGTGTCTAAAGTCAACATTTTCAATATGAAAGGGGATACCAAGAGTGCCTACGAGCTCCTGGAGCAGACGCGGTCCTGGGTCGAGCAGCAGGACAGGCTGGCCGAGCTCGGTCTCTATACCGTCATCTTCCTCCAGGGGATGACCGCGATGCGGACCGGCGAGACCCAAAACTGTGTCATGTGCCGGGGAGAGAGCTCGTGCATCCTCCCCATCTCGCCTGCCGCCGTCCATACCATCCCAACCGGCTCCCGGCTGGCGATCCGCCATTTCACCGAGTATCTCGCGCAGTTCCCCGACGACTTCGGGATCCGTTGGCTCTTGAACCTGGCCCATATGACCCTGGGCGAATACCCGCACAAAGTCGATCCCAGGTATCTGATTTCGATCGACCGTTGGACCAAGTCCGAGTTCGACATCGGCAGGTTCCGCGACATCGCCCACGAGGCGGGGGTCGACCGGTTCGGCATGTCCGGCGGCGGGGTCCTGGAAGATTTCGACAACGACGGCCTGCTCGATCTCGCCATCACCAACTACGATCCCGGCGTGCCCATGGGCTTCTGGCGCAACAAGGGCGACGGCACCTTCGAGGACCGCGCCAAGCAGGCCGGTCTGATCAATCAACTGGGAGGTCAGACCGTCATTCCGACCGACTACAACAATGACGGCCTGATGGATATGTACATCGCGCGGGGGGCCTGGTTTCTGGTACCGATGCGTCAGTCCTTGCTCCGGAACAACGGCAACGGCACCTTCACCGACGTCACGGAACAGGCGGGGCTGCTCGGGCCCTTGAACGTCCACATCTCGCGCTGGGCCGACTACGACAACGACGGCTGGATCGACGTTTTCCTCACCTGCGAAAAGCAGTCGATCCGCCTGTGTCGAAACCGGGGCGACGGCACGTTCGAAAACGTCACCGAGGCGGCCGGGCTGTGGCAGGACCCGAACCTCTACTGCAAGGGCGCCGAATGGATCGACTACGACAACGATGACTATCCGGACCTGTTCGTCGACAACAGAAGCGGCGACGCCCGGCTCTATCACAACAACCGCAACGGTACCTTCACCAACGTGACCGCGTCCATGGGCATCGACGGCCCCACGAGTGGGTTCTCGTGCTGGGCCTGGGACTACGACAATGACGGCTGGCTCGACATCTTCGCCACCTGCTACGACAAGGAGCTCGGGGATGTGATCAGGGGCATGATCGGCCAGCCCCACAGCCGATTATCGAATCGGCTCTGGCACAACGTGCAGGGCAAGCGATTCGAGAACAAGACCAAGGAGGCCGGCCTGGACATGGTCTTCTCCACCATGGGCAGCAATTTCGCCGACTTCGACAACGACGGCTTCCTGGATTTCTACCTGGGCACGGGCGCCACCGACCTGAGCGTCCTGGTCCCCAACCGCATGTTCAAGAATGTCGCCGGCCGGCGGTTCGCCGATATCAGCGCGTCCACGGGCACGGGACACCTCCAGAAGGGACACAGCGTCTCTTGTGGCGACTTGGACCGCGACGGCGACGTCGATTTTTTCATCCAGATGGGTGGGGCCGTCGTCAGCGACTCCTACCACAATATGCTGTTCCAGAACCCCGGCCAGGGGAACCACTGGCTGACGGTGAAGCTCATCGGCAAGAAGTCCAACCGCGCGGCCTTGGGCGCCCGCATCAAGGTCGTCACCGCCGGTGAGCAGCCGCTGACCATCCACCGGCACATTTCCCAGGGCAGCAGTTGGGGGTGCAACCCGCTCCAGCAAACCATCGGCCTGGCCAAGGCCGACAAGGTCGCCCTCATGGAGATTCACTGGCCGGCCAGCGGGACGACTCAGGTCTTCCGCGACATCGCAGCCAACCAGGCCATCGAGATCACTGAATTCGCACCCGACTACAGGAAGCTCGACTGGAAGCCGATCCCGGCGCCCAAGTGATCGACTTGTTGCTCCCGTCTCAACGTGAGAGAATGGCAGCATCGCCCCTGCGTTATCACGGGGCAGGTCTTACACTCCGAACCCCAGCCGGGTTTTCGGGACACTAACAATTGCTGAGATGACCCATGCAACACGCACCTCGACGAGCGTTTCGCGGTCTCGTCATGACAGGATCGGCCGGGCTGTTCTTGGTCGTGCTGGCCGCCGGCTTCTTCATGATCGGATGTAACAACGGCAAGATTGCGTCTCCTAGGGAAGCGGCCCAGGGGCCCGCCGCGCAGCCTGCGAAGGGCTTTCACGACGCCGTCGTCTCCCCCTCGCAAACGCGGAAGCGACTCAGCTTTCAACCGCGCCAGCCGATGGAAACGAGCGCCTTCTTTTCGTCACTGACTCATCTTCGCTGGCCGCTGAATTCCTCGCTCGAGGAAATCCGGGATAACTGGCAGAGTGTCGACGCGCGGATGCTCGATGAGCTCGACAAAGGCCTCCCCCCTCCCGGCAAATCCGATTCGCATCGGCTGCAGATTCTGCTGTCGAAATCCAGCGTCCTCAATTTCCAAGGGCAGCCGAAGCGTGCCTACGATTTGCTCGAGGAGACGCGCTCCTGGGTCGAGCAGCACGACAAGCTCGCCGAGCTCGGTCTTTATACTGTCATTTTCTTTCAAGGGGTGGCCGCGCTGCGGCTCGGCGAAACCGAGAATTGCGTGATGTGCCGGGGAGAGAGCTCGTGCATCATCCCGATCGTGCCGGCCGCGGTTCACACCATCCCCACCGGCTCTCGTCTGGCGGTTCGCCATTTCACCGAGTATCTCGGCCAGTTCCCCGACGACCTTGGTGTCCGCTGGCTCTTGAACGTTGCCCACATGACCCTGGGCGAACATCCGCACAAGGTCGATCCCCGGTTCCTGATCTCCCTGGACCATTTCGTCAAATCGGAGTTCGACATCGGCAAGTTCCGCGACATCGGTCACCAGGCGGGCGTCGACCGGTTCAACGTGGCCGGCGGCGCGGTCATGGAAGACTTCGACAACGACGGCCGGCTGGACCTGGCCGCCACGGCTTTCGATCCCGCCGAGCCGATGGGCTACTACCACAACACGGGGGATGGCACCTTCGAGAACCGTACCAAGCCGGCTGGTTTGACCCAGCAATTGGGGGGCAAGTACCTGGTTCAGACGGATTACAACAACGACGGCCGGATGGACCTCTTCATCTCGCGGGGCGCGTGGTTCATGATCCCGATGCCGCAGACCTTGTTGCGGAACGACGGCGACGGCAAGTTCAGCGATGTCACAAAACAGGCGGGTCTGCTCGCGCAGGTCAATTCGACGTCCTCGCGCTGGGCTGACTACGACAATGACGGTTGGCTCGACGTCTTCATGGTCTGCGAGCGGCCGACGAACCGCTTGTACCACAACCGGGGCGATGGAACCTTCGAGGACGTCTCCGCCAAGGCCGGTATCGGGCAGCCCGGCGCCCTCTATTGCAAGGGGGCCGACTGGATCGATTACGACAACGACGACTATCCGGACTTGTTCATCAACAATCTCTTGGGGGACGCCCGGCTGTTTCACAACAATCGTGACGGCACCTTCACCGACGTCACCAAGTCCATGGGCATCGACGGACCCAAGAACGGGTTCCCGTGCTGGGCCTGGGACTACGACAACGACGGCTGGCTCGATATCTTCGCCACTTGCTTCGACTATACGATCGGCGACGTGGTCAAGGGCATGCTCGGCCAGCCCCACGACCGTTTATCGAATCGGCTCTTCCGCAACGTGAACGGCAAGCGATTCGAGAACAAGACCAAGGAGGCCGGCCTGGACCTGGTGTTCGCCACCATGGGCAGCAACTTCGGCGACTTCGACAACGACGGCTTCCTCGACTTCTACCTGGGCACCGGCGACCCGGACCTGAGCACGCTCGTCCCCAACCGCATGTTCAAGAACGTCGCCGGCCGCCGCTTCGCCGAGATCACCGGGACTTCAGGGACCGGGAACCTGCAGAAAGGGCATGGCGTTTCCTGTGCCGACTGGGACAACGACGGCGACGTCGATATCTTCATCGAGATGGGGGGGGCGGTCCCCGGCGACCGATACCACAACATCCTCTTTCAAAACCCCGGCCAGGGGAACCACTGGCTGACGGTCAAGCTCGTCGGCAAGAAGACCAACCGGGCAGCCATCGGCGCCCGGATCAAGGTCGTCACGGCCGGCGATCAACCATTGACGGTCCACCGCCACGTTTCGTCCGGCGGCAGTTGGGGGGCCAACCCGCTCCAGCAGCACTTCGGTCTGGCCAAGGCCAACCGCGTCGCCCTGCTGGAGATCCACTGGCCGACGAGCGGGTCGACTCAGGTCTTCCGCGACATCCGCGCCAATCAAGCGATCGAGGTGACCGAATTCGCGCAAGACTACCGGAAACTCGATTGGAAGCCGATCCCACCACCGAAATGAGGGCCGGCCCGCGCCTTCGCTGGGGCATTCTGGGCTGCGCGCGGATCGCACGGCGGGGCTTGATACCGGCAATCGCGGGGTCGCGCACGGGAACCTTGCTTGCTCTGGCCAGCCGGGACGAGGCCGTGTCACGCGCCTGGTGCCGGGAATTCATGATTCCCAAGGCCTATGGATCGTACCAGGCGGTACTCGACGATCCCGAGATTGACGCGGTCTACATCCCGCTGCCGAATGAGCTGCACAAACCCTGGGTCCTCGCGGCGGCCGACGCCGGCAAGCAGGTCCTCTGCGAGAAGCCGCTGGCGCTCGATGCAGGCGAGGCGAGAGACGTGGTCGAGTACTGCCGGAAGCGCGGCGTGATCCTGATGGAAGCCTTCATGTGGAGGCACCAACCCCGAACGTTGGACATCCGCAGGTTGGTCGTCCAGGGAACGATCGGCGAGCTTCGGCTGATCCGCTCGTCGTTCTCGTTCCCGATCGGGCCGGGCGATTGGCGGCTCGATCTGAGGCGTGGTGGAGGCTGCCTGTGGGACGTCGGCTGCTATGGCGTGAACACGGCCCGCTTGTTCGCGGGCGGCGAGCCGGCGATCGGCCGTGCTCTGGCCCGTTTCGGCGGCACGGGTGTCGATCTCGGCTTCACCGCCATCCTCGAGTTTCGAGAGGGTGTGCTCGCGACCATCGATTGCAGCTTCGAGCAGCCTTTCCGCTGCGAGTATGAGCTGGTCGGGTCCCGCGGCGTGATCGAGGTTCCCGACGCCTATCTCCCGCCCGCGGATTCCAGGCCGGCGGCGCGGCTGAGGACGCTCGGCACCGGCTCGGATTCGGGCGCGGGGGGCGACCAGGTTCAGGTGCTCGAATTCGAGCCCGTCAATCAATACGCGGCCATGGTCGACTCTTTCGCACATTCGTGCGCCGGCGGTACTCTGCTCGATCCGGCGGAGGATGGACTGGCCCAGATGCTCGTGCTCGAGCAGCTCGTATCGGCCGCCAGGGAGCGAGGCAGAGCCCCAGGACCGACCTGAGCGGCGTATTGCCTGGTTGATGCCCGTAGAGCCGCGGCAGCCGGTGCGCCATTGGGCACCGCGGCTCGACCAACACCCCGTCGTGAGCGGGACCGCTCTCCAGTATGGGGCACGACTTCATGGCTCCCGGTCGAACCGGGCCAGGATGCCCTCGATCCCGTCGGTATGAATCCGCCATGACTCGGACGAGTAGCCTCCCGAGAGCACGATCGCCACGGGGATGCCGCGCTCTCGGGCCATCGTGACCACGATCAGATCACGCCCAGCCAAGTCGCTGATCGTCAATCGAAACCGGGCCAGCGGGTCGTCCACGAACGGGTCGGACCCGGCGTTGTAGACGACCAGATCGGGACGAATGGTGTCGAGCGCTCGGGGTAGTGCCTTGTGGATCACGTCCATATACTCGACCCCGGTCAGGCCAGAGGGCACGGGCAGCGCCACGTCCTCCTGCTCCTTGGAGAAGGGGAAAAGGTCCTCCTCGTAGAGGTCGAAGATGAAAGCCCAGGGCCAACCCTGGAAGATGGCGGCAGTGCCGTTGCCCTGGTGGGCGTCGAGATCGACCACCAGGACCTTGCCGACCCGCCCCTCGTCGTGGAGGACCTTCGCCGCCAGGGGCACGTCGGCATACACGCAAAACCCGCCGCCCCACTCGCCCGCCGCGTGGTGGTAGCCGCCGCCGAGGTTGACGGCCACGGCATGCTCCAGGGCCAGGCGGCATGCCAGGATGGTCCCTCCGGTGGCGCACCGCATGGGCGATAGGATCCGCCAGTCGATCATCCAGCCGGGCAGCCTTCGCACGATCGGCACCTCCAGGATACGGGCCAGCATCTCGGGGCTCCGCAGCGAGCGCAGATACTCTGGGGTGTGGATCTTGAGGAGATCCTGGCGAGAAACCGTCCCGGGCCTCACGAAGTCCCTGCGCCGACGAAGGCCACGGGCGATCAGGGCGTCGTGGATGCGGCGATACTTCCGGCTGTCGAACGGGTGGAGCCGCTCCAGCCCGAAGGCGGTGATGTTGTAGCGGCGGTGGTATACCAGCGGGATCACGGACACCTTCAGTCTACGAGAACATCTGACCACGGCCCACCGCCTCGAAGGCGTTGCGGATGTGCTCGATTTCAGGGGCGCGCCGGTCGTCGGGCCATACGATCGCCACGACATCGAACCGGCTCCGCTGGTCGAGCAGGTCGTATTTCCGCTGAAAATGAAGCGCGGTCACGGTGAGGCGCCGCTGCTTTTCGTCCGTGACCGCCTCGGCGGGAACCCCCCGGCGTCTCGCCTTGACTTCGACGAAGACCAGCGTGTCAGCCTCACGCGCGATCAGATCGATCTCACCCAATCTCGTGCGATACCCTCGACTCAAGATGCGCATCCCGTGGCGACGCAGATAGCGAGCGGCCGTGCGCTCGCCACGCTCACCGAGCATTCGATTCAACAGGGCTCGCACGATCGATGTCATGACGCACGGTCACCATCGAGCTTGGATTGGCCTCGCGGTCCGTGAAGGGGCCGCGGGCGCATTATAGAGTGCGAACCGGACGAGAGCGACCTCGCCGGCAAAATGCCACGTCATTGAGGTCCCGGACGAAAACCCCTGACGGTCAATTCACACCCAGGCTTTTCTCGATCTCCCGGGCCTCCGAGCTCCACCCTCCGGATTTTCGGTCAGTACTGAAGAACGGCTTCGGATTCTTCGGGTCGGAGTCGACACTCATGATCTTGGACGTGTCGGACTCGACGGCCTTCGGCTTGGTGGGGTCGTCCTGATCCTTTTTCTGAGCGACCTCATCGTCCTTATCCTTCGGGCGGAAGAATGAGCGGTGAGGCTCGCAGCCCAACGACCCGATCGCCAGCGTGAAGAGCACCAAGCCCTGGTAAATGAATCGACGCGTCATCGCTATCCCACCTTGTCAAACGAGACGGGCCGTTTCCGTGCCGACCCGAAAGGAAAGGGGTCCAAGACCGTTTGCGATGAGCTTCTTGGGATGGGAGGACGGAAGTGCGATGGGAGTTTCCCAAAAAGCCGCGATTTCGTCCAGCCCGGTTGGGAGTCATGGGTGCCCGGGCGCCCGGTCCCACGGCCCCGCCACCCCAGACGACTGGCCGCTTGTAAGACGTAGTTGCGGCCGAACGAAGATTCGTCCGTGATCACGAGAGGGCAATAAGGTTCAGGTTGGTGCTCCCGGTCGGCCCGGTGGCCTCGGCCCTGACGAGGATCGGCCCTTTCTTCGGGCTGAACGGATGCGTGCTCATAGCCACAGCACCATGTGCTCAGGATATTCCCCCAGGTAGCGGACGGCGGTTCGATCGAGTTTCAACTCCTGGGCTTTGCGCCAGACCGCGTCGCGTTCCGGGCTGTGGAAAACGACCTTGCCCGCGAGAACCTCGAGCTTATCGTCGGTTTGCGGCTCCGCGATAAGAACCCAATCCGGCGCGTACCGCGCCTCGATCTCTTGCATCGTCAAGACTTCATCCATGTCGACCTCCCATTGCTGTTGTTGCACTTTTGATCGTCTTCTTTCGATGCGAGAGTGTCAACGCCTATCGCCCCCGCCGTTACCCTCGTCGGCTTCAAGTTTTCGGTCATTCCAACCCCAGAGCAGGGCGGCCAACCCGACCAGCGGCGCAAGCCCGATGAGCAAGAAGATCAGGGAGAAGCTCCCGGTCAGGTCCTTGACCTTCCCCGCAAACGGTTGAAAACCCGCCACGAACAGATTCCCTATTCCACCCAGATAGCCCACGACCAATCCGGTGTGTCGCGAAGAGACTTCCTGAGTGAAGGCGAAGTAATTGGCCATGAACGCGGCGGTTCCCGCCGCCATCAGCGACAGGAGGATCAGCGCAGTCGCGTCGTTGTAGGCCTGGCTGACTCCGACGCCGGCCAGGATGGGCACCGTGCACAGCGACATCACGAGTTTCCGGGCACGGACCGTGTTCCAGCCGCGCGAGGCAAGCCGGCGGGAGAACCAGCCGCCGCCGATGTTTCCGATATCGGCGGCCAGGAACGGAACCGCACTCAGCAAGTTGCTGCTCTGGTACGCCAGCCCGCGCTCGTCCTTGAGGATGGTCGGGATCCAACTTATCAGGAAGTGCCAGCAGATGTTGATCGAGACCGAGACGACCACCAAGACCCAGAAGCGGGGATGACGGACCACGTCGGCGAGGCTCGCGGCCCACACCGCGCCTTGAAGCTTCTCGCGGGGTAGCAGCGCTGCGACAGCAAGCGCGCCGAGCATCGCCACGGCGATTCCCAGCCAGATCGCCGGCATTCCGTACCAGATCGCCAGGGAGGTGACGGCGAGCGCCGCGATGAACACGCCACCAAACGCCACCCAGGCGGCCAGGGACAGTCGCGGCCGGCCGGCGACGAACTGGCCGGCGACGGCTTCCTTGCGGTCCGGCCCGGCCAGCAAACGGCGGTGCGCGCCCTGGACCAAGATCAGCCAGGCCGCCACCCATACGAAACCGGCCAACCCGATCACCAGAAAGGCCATTTGCCAGCCAAAGACGTGGGTGAGCCCCGTGACCGCGAACGGCGTCACCACGGCGCCGACGGCCGCTCCCGAATTGAAGATGCCGTTGCCCAGACTTCGATCCGACGGCGGCAGGACCCGGGCCGTCACCCGCAGCGCACACGGCCAGTTGAACGATTCGCCCATACCCAGCAGGGCCCGGCAGACGAACAACAACCCCAGGCTGGGGACCAGCGCAGTCGCCATCGCGGCCAGCGACCACCACGCCACCGCCGCGGCATAAGACCAGCGCAAGTCCCACCGGTCGACCAGGAAACCGGCGGGCACCTGGAAGAGCGCATAAGTCAGGCTGAACGCGCCGAGAATCCAGCCGAAGTCGACGTCGGCCGTGATCCCGAAGGTCTCGCGAATCTGGGGCCTCACCAGCGAAATCGTCTGCCGGTCCATGTAGTTGAGCACCGTCGAGGCGAACATCAGCCAGCAAAGGCCCCAGGCCCATGCATTGGCTCGCGGGGTGACGTCCGCTTCGACCTCCACGGGGACCGCGCTGTGATCCGGTTCAAACACTGAAGAAGCCTCCCCGTCAGACGACGATGCGCTCGACCTATCCATCTCGGTTTCCGCATTCAACATGCTCGTTCAGGATCGCCTACAATGCCAGATGGCACATGCCGTTGCAACGCTCCAATCCCTCGCCGTTCCTCCCTCGGTCGCCTCTCCCGAATCCGGAAATGGCGGACAATTGGTGCTCTTACAGGTGTTCGTGTAGAATGAGCCTCATTCTGAGGCACGTCACGGGTAAGAGGCCCGTGCCATCGAGGGCGAAAGGTTGGGTTGCCGGGATGACGAAAACGGGTCGTGACCGGGCTCGCCGGCGCTGGCGGCTGCCGGTGCTCGTGGTTCTTCTCATCGGCGCGGGGCTGATCGCGGCGCTGCCTTGGATTCTGGGCTGGCCGATCGTGCAACGGCGGCTGGCTGCCGCGGCCAATGCAATCATGGCCCCCGGCTCGGTGGAGTTCAGCGCGATCCGCCTGTCCTGGTTTCAGCCGACGCAGATCGCAGATTTTGTGCTCCGCGATGCCCAGGGCGACCCTGTTCTGGCCGCGCCGAAGGCCGTTTTCCAGTGGAACCTCGGGCAGATCTTGCTCGCCCAGCCGAGCGGAGCGACGCTCACATTCCAGCAAGGCGACCTGGACATCGAGCGCTTCGCCGACGGCAAGGTCGACCTTCTGGAAACGCTCAAGCCGGTCATCGTTGAACATCCACGAAAGAGGCTGGTGATCCGGATCGTGAACGGACGCCTTCGATTCCGCGACCCGGCGTTCCCGGAACCGGTCGTTGCCCACCACGCTGACGTCACGATCGACCTTTCGATGGATTCTCAACCGATCACCTGGGCCATCCAGTTGGCTCGGGACAAGGAAGCCGGAGGGCCCGGCCGGCTCGAGATCGCGGGAAATTACAGCCGGGCCGAGATTGACCCATCGGGGCGCAACGACCTGACGCTGTCACTCAAGGGAACGCGGTGGCCGTGGACGCTGGCAAACTCGGTCATTGAGTCGCGCGGAGATTTCAGCGGCAGTCTCGACGCTCAGCGGCGCTCGGGCCGGTTGCTGCTCACCGGTGATGCGACCGTCACCGACCTGGTTGCCATCGGCGACCTCCTGGCGTCCGACACGATTCATCTGGATACGACACGCGCACGCTGGAAGGTCGCAGGCGGCGACGGCGGCTGGACGATCGATCAACTCGAGCTGACATCGCCCCTGGGCTCGCTCGAGGGGCAAGGCACCATCCCTTCCACGCCGGAACAGGGCGCCTGGTTCCAGGGGGCGGTCGACCTGGCGGTCCTGTCCAGGCAACTGCCGGGGACCTTGCGCCTGCGCGACGATCTCCGCGTCGAGCGCGGATCGGCTCGACTCCGCGCGGAGCTCCATTCGGGCACGAAGGGGCTCGAGGAAGACTGGAACGTCACCGGCAAGGTCTCGGACCTCGTCGCGCTGCAAGGCAAAAAAAGGCTGACGTTGCCGGAGCCGGCCACACTCACCGCGAAACTCCACCGGGACGGACCGGCCGCGACGCTCGAACGCCTCGAGCTCCGGACGCCATTCCTGACCGCGACCGGCCACGGAGACCTCGACGGCGGCGTCGCGCTTGCCGCCACTCTCGACCTCGCCGCATTCCGCGAGCGGTTCCGTGATTGGATCGATCTCGGCCCGATCGTGTTCTCCGGAGAAGGAAAGCTCGATGCGCGTTATCGACGGCATGGTCAGGGCTTCCAGGCGCAGGCCAGCGGCACATTTCGCCGGCTTCGCATCGATGGTTTATCGATTCTCGAGCAGATCCGGCGTGATGAACTAACCTTCGATGGAGAGGTCAACGGTAAAGCGGCGCCCTCGGGGTGGCCGCTGGACTGGACTGACGCTTCGCTCCGGGCCCGGAGCGATCCCGACCTCGTCCAGTTGCAGGTGCGGCACGACGCGACCGGGAATCTTGCCATGAGCGGTCGAGGTCAGGCCCAGTTTCACCGGAGCGGCCGGCCAGAGCGCGTCGAAGGAGAGCTGAAGGCGATGTGGGACCGGAGGACCTGGACGGCCGAGCCAATCGCGCTCGCACTCGTTCGTCGCGCGGAAGGAGGGGCCCGCCCCGGCCACGATCAAGCGATCCACTGGGCCGGCAGGGGCCGCTATGATCCCCGGATCGATGAGCTGGTGGTTGAATCCACGGCCGGCCGGCCGCGCGCTCCGACCGAGCGGGACTCCTGGCTTTCCGGTAACCAGAGAGTGCGGATCAACGGGCTGAAATCCCTCGGGGCGACCCAGATCGAGGTGGCCGCGAACGTGGATCTCGCATCGATTGGCGGCTTCCTGTCGCCGAACACGAAAGAGTGGAACGGCCAGCTCGACACCCTGGTGCGGGCTCGTCCCGATGGTGATCTCTGGAATCTCGGAGTTCGGCTCGAGCTCCACGACCCGGCTCGGACCGCCGGCCCGGGCTCGCGAGCTGCACTTGGCGGAAACGTGGTTCTTGGCTTGAAGGCGAATTACGCGCCGCGCTCCGATCGGCTCGAGCTGACCGAACTGGGGCTGCGAGCCCCGTACCTCAAGGTCGATGGAGCCGGCGTCGTTCGCGACCTGACCACTCGTGCCGACGTCGACCTCGCGGGATCGCTCAATCCCGACTGGAAAGCGATCGGCACGGTCCTGGCCCAGAAGGTCGAGCCGAATGCCCGGATCGCGGGGCGGCCGAGTGCCTGGCGAATCGCCGGGCCGATCTCGGACCTCGCGGCGATCGATCAGCTTGGCTCGTTCCAGGGCGAGCTCGGCGTCCAGATCGATGAGCTCGACGTCTTCGGAATGCGACTGGGCGAAGTGCCCGTGGTCGCGCGGGCCGAGGCAGGGCGGCTTCGGATCGATCCCATCGAGGGCACGCTGAACGGCGGCGCGCTCTACCTCGAGCCGGAGTTTGTTCGAGACCAGAGCGGATCGACCTGGCTCCGCCTGGGACCGTCATCGAAACTGAGCGGGGCGATCATCAACGACGAAGTCTCGCACCGGGTCCTGTCGTTCGCCGCCCCCGTCCTGGATGGTGCCACCCGCGTCCAGGGCCGGGTATCGGTCGAGCTGGCCGAAGCGGTCTTTCCCATCCTGGCGGTGCCCGATGCGGAGGCCCTCATCAAGGGCGATGTGCTCTTCGACAACGTCCGATTCATGCCCGGGCATTTGGCCGATCAGTTGCTCTCCGTCTTCCAGAAAGAACGAAAGCCATTGGTCGTGATTCGTGACCCGATCTCGGTCCGCATCACCGGACGCAAGGTCTACCAAAAGGGGCTGGTCATTCCCGTGGCCAATCTGGCCTCGATCGGCCTGGATGGCTCGGTCGACTTCGACAAGAATCTGGACCTGGTCGCCCGATTCTCGCTGAACCCGCCCGGTTCCGACGTGCCGATCCTCACACCGATCCTCCAGACGGCTCGGTTCGAGGTCCCGATTCGCGGCACCCTGACGAATCCCAAGATCGACGGGGAAGCCATGAAGGAACGGTGGAAGGGAATCGGGACGGACTTGCTGCAAGGCTCGATGGAAGCGGGATTGAGCGGCTTGCAGCGGCTCTTGCAAGGAATCCCGGGACAACCGTTTGGCGGGCGGTCCGCACCCGGCCGCCCTGGGGCCTTGCCTCCACCCCCTCGTGTCGTGACACCCGACCAGCCGAAGCCTGGGGCGGCCGAAGAACGCCAGCGGCTCCGCGACCAGCGCCGCGAGCAACGCCTCCAGAAGAAGGCCGCTCGCCGGCTCGAGCAGAGTTCGCCTCCCCGGCTGGATTGAGTGGAGACCGTCCTGATGGACACCCGTTCCAACCCTCCTGTCGATCCTGAGTGGACGGAACGACGACGCCAGGCTCGCCGGGCGCGCTGCCATCGACGCCGGTCTCGCCGGGGACGACCGCTGACCACTCCAAGATGTTCTGGTGTTCCTTATCCCTTGCATGATCGATGGTGCGTTGCTACTCTATTTTTTGCGAGGCTTTCGGGCACCAGTCTGGTCCGTGGCATGGGCAGGCGCACCCAACGCCGACCCTCCCTCCCTGCCTCCGACGGCGCGAGGCTCTGTGGCTCGCTCAGGACACCTGGTGACGGAATCGGCCGATGGGTGACTACGTACGCCTCTTGACTGTCAACGACCGGGATATTCCGCTGGCGACTCTGCAGCGGGCCGTCCCTTACGTTGCGATCTGGTCGGTCGATCATCCCGGGGTGCTGGGCAATTACCTGGCGATCGGCCCCGAGCCTGGCGTCTTGCAGAATGTGTGGGCGACGATCGAGCGCAATCCCGTCGGGCCCAATACCCTCGGTGCCGAGGAAGTCGCCGAGTTCATCGACAGCCTCGATGCCGGCGGTCCTCCGTCCGCCGTGCGCTGGCTCAGCGACCACTTGGAGACGATCCGCGCGATCTACGCAATTCGGATCTACCCCGAAGCCATCGTCGGCCGTGCCGATGCGGAGGATGCGGTTTATGCCGTCCGCTCGGCGCTGCGCGATGCCGTCGGCGGCATCGGCCAGTGGGATGGCCACGGCTTTACCAACGAGGACGATCGCCTGATATGGTGTGATCCAAGTATGGACCTCAAGGGTACGACCGAGGCCGCGACTCTCGATGAGTCGACCGGCGAATGGGTCCCCTTCGAGCTGAACTTTGACGACCCGGAGGAATTGGCCGGCTTCCTCCGTGGTGACATCCCCAAGCGCCCCAAACATCGCATCCCGCCGAAATGATCCCGCGCGCGACTGACGCTGCACTCAGCGCAGAATCCAAAATCGAAAGTCAGTCGGTCCACCGTCTCGCCAGCCAGGTCGCCAGCCGCGAGTCCAGCCAGCGGCGGTCGCCCAGCCACGGCTTATGGCTCAGATAACCCAGGTGCCCACCGTGCTGGAGCAGCTCCAGCGATAGGTCAGGCGGTCTCTCGACGCTGAGGAACGGCGCGTATGTGACGAAGGGGTCGTCCATCGCATGGACGATCAGACCGGGAACCTGGATCCGCACGAGCGAGGTCAGGAGATTACACCGCTCGTAATAGTCGTCCGCCGAGCGAAAACCGCAACGAGGTGCCGTGTAGCGATCGTCGAAGTCGTAGAGTGTCTTCACCCCCTCCAGGCGCGGAGGGCCAAGCTCGGGAAAGCGTTGATGGAGCCGGACGATAACGGCGCGCATCCAGCGGACGAAGTTCCAGTCATAGAGCCGATTCTCGGGCCGCAGCATCTGCCGGGCACAATTCGCCAGATCGATAGGGGGATTGGCCGCCAGCACGCAATCGAGTCCACCAACGGGAGATTCCGCGGCTTCGGCCGCAAGCTTCAAGACCAGGTTACCGCCGAGTGAAAAGCCGACCAAGCCGATGGGCGAGGCCTCGCCCTCGGTCCGCCTTTGCAGCCATGCGACGACTTCCCGCAGATCTTCGCTCCGCCCCGCGTGATAGATGCCCCGGGCCAGCCCGAAGCCGGAACCTGCCCCGCGCAGGTTGATCCGGACCACCCTGATCCCTTGCTGAAGGAGCCGGCGGCCCAGGCGGACCACGTACGACGCCTCGGCACAACCCGCCAGGCCATGCACGAGCACGGCCGTCGGTCGCGTTCCTTGCCACCCGTCCGGGACCGTTTCCAGCGCGACAAGCCGATCTCCGTCAGGCAGCTCGATCTGGTGCGTCGTCGCCTCTAGCCATTGCCGCTCGCCGCCCCAATATCGTCCCACGATCGTCTGGCGATGCGCTCCCTGGAGCCAGGGATGCGGCTCGAATGGTGGAACCGGCGGGTTTGGACTGGCGTGATTAGAGGTCATTCGGCACGTCGAATCATGGCTGGTTAATCGTACATCATCTTAACCCAAGCGCAATCCGGACGTCGAGGTCGGAATGCGGGGAAAAGGGGATAAGTCCAATAATCAGGTTCACTGGAGGTCGTCGAAGAGTCATTGGACTTATCCGCTTTTCGCTGTCACACCTGGCCATTTCCGGCCAGCGTGCGGGATTGGCGAGCGGCTGCGTCGACGAAAACGAAATCATCGTGACAAGCCGCTAGGAGAAGCTTCCATCTTAGGCTAACATTCATCCTGGATCATCTCAGGTGATCGATGGCTGTCCACGCGCTTTGGCGTTCAGGGAGCTCGTCCACCGATGGCGGATATTGTACTCATCAACCCTCGGTTCGAGGTGTCGTACTGGGGAATGGAGTATGCCTTGCCGTTCCTCGGCAAACGGGCCAATCTGCCGGTGGCCTGCCTGCCGCTCTTGGCCGCGCTGACTCCCGAAGAGCACACCATCACGCTCATGGACGAGAGCGTCGAGCCCATCGATTGGGACCGCTGCGAGCGGGCCGATATCGTGGGCGTGACGGGGTTGAGCGTGCAACGGTTTCGCATGAAGGAGGTCTTGATCGAGCTGAAGCGGCGCGGGTGTTTTTGCGTGGTGGGCGGCCCGTGGGTGACGGTCCAGGAAGACGCTTTTGCCGAGCTCGCCGACGTGATTTTCGTCGGCGAGGCCGAGGAGACCTGGCCGCGGTTCTTGAGCGAACGGCGGCAGGGGCTCCATCAACTCCGGTACGAGCAGGCCGAAAAGACCGACATGACCAAGGTGCCGGCGCCGCGGTTCGACCTGCTCAAGATGCGGCACTATGCTTTCGGCAGCCTGCAGTTCTCGCGCGGTTGCCCGTTTCAGTGCGAGTTTTGCGACATCATCGTCACCTTCGGCCGCCGCCCTCGAATCAAGACCAGCGCGCAGGTCTTGGTCGAGCTCGAGGCATTGCTCGAGACAGGCATTCGGATCGCCTTTGTCGTCGACGATAACCTGATCGGCAACAAGAAGGCGATCAAGGAGGTCCTCCGCGAGGTGATCGCCTGGCAGAAGCGAAAGAACTACCCGCTGACCCTCTTCACCGAAGCCTCGATCGATCTGGCGGACGACGCCGAGCTGATGCACTTGATGGTCGAGGCCAACTTCGTCGCCACCTTTATCGGCATCGAAAGCCCGAGCGAGGACGCGCTCCGCGAGGCCAAGAAGTATCAGAACGTCCGCACCGGGGGGACGCTCCTCGAAAAAGTTCATCGCATCCAGGACGCGGGGATGGAAGTCTGGTGCGGGATGATCATGGGCTTCGACCACGACGACGAGGGGATCTTCGATCGCCAGATCCAGTTCATTCAGGATGCGCGAATCTCGTTCTCGATGAGCGGCATGCTGTTTGCGATTCCCAAGACGCCGCTTTATGACAGGCTGGCGGCCGACGGGCGGCTCGACCTCACGGAACCGTACGAATACGGCACGAACGTCGTCCCCCTGTCGATGAGCCGCGACGAGCTGCTCGACGGCTACATCCGCGTTCTGAACGAACTTTACGAGCCCGAAGCCTACTTCGAGAGGACCGAAGCGTTGTACCTCCAGCCGTCGTTCGACATCGGCATCTTCAAGTTGCATTCCTGGCTGAGCTTGCCCCGCCTCATGCCCGCTCAGGGCGTCCTCTTGCTCCAGGCGATCGGGCTCTTCATGCGTTTGATGATCCGCGTCCGCGAACCGGAGCTCAAACGCGAGTACCGGAAGCGGCTCTGGCGGTTCTTGAAGGTCCACCGCCGCCCCGGATTGATTCTCTCCTATGTGTTCCACTTGACGATGCATTACCATGCCCATCAACTCGCCGTCCGCATGGTCTCCACCGAACGGCAGCTCGTCAATTCGTGGTGAACGAATCCCGAAGTCGCATGTTGTTTTGAGGTCTGACCGTTGAGCGTTTTCGGCGAGCGTCCGAACGGATT
Organism: Isosphaerales bacterium; assembly: GCA_044450785.1. Lineage (GTDB taxonomy): Bacteria > Planctomycetota > Planctomycetia > Isosphaerales > Isosphaeraceae > JBIOJM01. The sequence goes on along the minus strand of JBIOJM010000012.1, from coordinate 2,236 downwards.
CCCGAAACTGCCGATCCTGAACGCCGCAGTTCCGGCCCGCAGCCAGCGCGAAAAGTACGGCGGATTGTATTATCTCGGCATCGCCGGGCTGGTCGTGGTGCTCGCTCTGGTTGGCTGGTTCGCTCATGCCGTCTGGAGTCACCGCACCATCTGGGCGGACATCTACACGCTTCACGACTCGCGACGATCGGAGACGGACCGTCTCCAGGCCGCGTTTCGACTCAGCCGCGATCAAAGAGTGAGCGACAGCCAGTTGCTGGAGACGTGTCTGCGGCGAGACCTGCCGGTCCTGGCTCGATATCTGCTGGCGGAGGCCGTTTCGACCGATGCCGTCGCACGAGATCCACGGGGATATGCCTTGACCGCGGCACGCAGTCCCGACTGGCCCCATTGGTTGCGACTGTTACTGGCGCGCAGGCTGGCGTACGGGGCGGCACGAGGCTACGCGATCCCCAGGGAGGCACTCGATGAGCTGGCCAAACACGCCGACCCGATGATCGGCCTGTGGGCAGACTGCTCACTCGCACTCCGATCGGGCACGGAACCGCGGCAGACTGATGCGCTCGATGAAGCGGCCCAGGTTCGGGACGAGAACGGCGAGCTTGCCTCGATGCTGCTGGCCACGCTGACGGCGCCGAGAGAGGAGCGCGAGCGCCGCCTGGACGAGGCGACAATCTGGCTGCGACATCATCACCGCCAGGCGGCGCAGATCTGGCGGGGGTGGGAAATTCGGGATGGGCGGCTCTTGGGCGACCTGTGAATGGAAACATACCCAGCACGCAATGTTTGTAGGACGGATTGCCAATCCGTCCTACGTTGCATTTCCATCCGCTGGGCGCCTTATGGTCGCCTGATTCGGCCGCCAGCCTTGGGCGGTGTCGGTCTCGGCCGGTGCGGTCACGTGGCTCCGTGTGGTTTTGTTGTTCGGTTTCGTCCATCCGCGTATCATTCAACGAGCCGGGACAATTATCATTGCGCCACCGGAAGGAGCAGGGCCATGCCAGCCGAAGGAGCCAAGCGCGTGGGACGCGTCAGCGTCGAGCTCGAGGTTGCCAACTACGAGGACCTGGCCCTGGTGCGCCGAGGCCTGCTGCAGCCGGATCAGGTGCGTCGGGAAACGATCCGGGGCATGGTCGATTCCGGGGCGACGAAGCTGGTGCTGCCGCAGGCCATCGTGAAACGGCTGGGCCTGCCGCTCGGCGATAACGTCAAGGTTCGTTACGCCGACGGCCGCCGCGCCCAGCGCCGAGAGATCAAAGGGGTCTTCGTCCAGCTCCTCGGCCGCGATGGAATCTTCACGGCTATCAGCGAACCGAAACGCGAGACGGCGCTCATCGGCGCGATCGTGCTCGAAGACCTCGACCTGCTCGTGGACTGCGTGGCCCAACGTGTCATTCCCCGTGATCCCCGCGGTGCGATTTATGAAATCGAGTGAACCGGCGCCACGGTCCGCGTCCCGCTTCGACGATCACTTCCTTACGATGCGACAATAGCGCCGGCAGGTCAAACCCAAGCGGCATCGACGCCGATTACGGTTCAGTGATGGATCAGAATCAAGAATCTGACGAGCCTCTGCCACCAACGCTCGTTCCGAGCGACTCGGCCCCGTTCCCGGTTAGTGATCCGTCTCAAATCGGCCAATATCGGGTGATCAGGTTGCTTGGAAAGGGCGGCTTCGGTCGAGTCGATCTGGCTCATGACGACGAGCTCGACCGCCCCGTGGCGATCAAGGTGCCGAACCCAGAGCGGATCTCCTCGGCCAAGGACCTGGAAGCGTATCTCAAGGAAGCGAAGATTCTCGCCAAGCTCGAACACCCGAACATCGTGCCTGTGTACGACGTGGGCCGTACCGACGATGGTCTCTGCTACGTCGTTTCCAAGTTCCTCGAAGGCAGCGATCTGGCAACCAAGCTCCGGGAAGATCGCCCCGGGTTCCGTGAATCAGCGGAACTGATCGCCATGGTTGCCGAGGCTCTTCACTACGCCCACACCCGGGGGCTGGTCCATCGGGATATCAAACCCGCCAACATCCTGATCGATGCTTCGGGAAAGCCGTGTGTCGCGGACTTCGGGCTTGCGCTCAAGGGGAGGACTACGGCAAGGGGCCGGGCTTCGCCGGGACGCCCGCCTACATGAGCCCGGAGCAGGCACGGGGCGAGGGACACCGGCTCGATGGGCGCTCCGACATCTTCAGCCTGGGCGTTGTCTTCTACGAGCTATTGACCGGGAAGAGGCC
>JBIOJM010000011.1:0-66597 GCA_044450785.1 Isosphaerales bacterium | reverse complement strand
GTGAGTTGTACACGAAACCAAGCCATCGTCCGCCTCCTTGCGGTGCAACCCCAGGGTGTGACCTCCTTGCCGAATTCGACGTAGATGTACCAAAATCCTCGAGAAGAGGAAATGCCTCATTCACCTCCGTGCGGAGTATAGCGTCGTGTGTCCTCTTTGGATGTCCCCACGTCTAGGAGCACACCATGATCGGGCAAGAATTACACCACGCTGGGAGTTTCTGGTCGTTCCTGTTGTCAGTCGACAAAGACCTGGCCGAATGCGCTCGAAGGCAGGGGTGCTTGTGCGGCGGTCGCCTGCATTGTGCCAATTACCCGCGAGCACCTCGGAGCGGCTTGGATCACCTGCCCGAGGAGTACCGCTGTCGGTTCAGCTTCTGCTGTGATCGTGACGGATGCAGAAAGCGTGTGACACCATCGTCCGTGCGGTTTCTCGGCAGAAAGGTCTACCTTGGCGCCGTCGTCATCCTGATCAGCGCGATGCGGCAGGGACCAGCGCCGCGCCGAGTCCGCGAGCTTTCCAATCTCTTCGGTGTTGACAGAGTGACGATCGCGCGATGGCAAGCCTTCTGGCGCGACCACGTGCCGCGGACGCCTTTCTGGAGGATCGCGCGTGCTCGCATCGTGCCGGTTGTCGAGATTGTGGCCTTGCCACTATCGCTCGTGGAAGCGTTCGGATGCGGCAACGATCCCTATCACGACTGGGTGCGGCTCTTGCGATTTCTGTCACCGCTTACGATCCGGAGGGCTATCCACTGATCAAGATATCGCGATGGGCAACAATCTCCCGCAGAAGATGCATCACCGAGGCTTTTGATCAGGCCGCGCGTCGTTTCAACAGGAGCTTTCACACTGTATAGGCCGACCGGAACATCTTAAGAAGGCCCTGATTTTGCCGTGGCTGGAGCCCGCGCACCCGGCTCTTTCCTGATCGGCTCGGACTAACGAGCCCGAAGCTGCGCGGTCGATTGCCGCGTGAAAACCAGAGCCACGGGCAGGGCCGTTCCCCATAGGGAGTTGAGAGGGAACGGAACGGCCAGCGAGCACTGGGCCGCCAAGGAAGCGAGCGTGGTACGACAAGCTCTGCACAAGACGAGGAGCCGTGCCGGGCATCGACTTCAACAAGGTTCGCGCGGCGATCACGATGGAACAGGTGCTGAGCCTGCTTGGGTTCGAACCCTCGAGTCGATCGGGGGTGCAATGGTACGGAAGCTGTCCGCTGCAAGATGCCAGGACTGGTCGTCTAGATCGCTCGTTCTCGGTGAGCGTGGCGATCGGTCGCTACACTTGCCATCAGTACCACAGTCACGCCAGCGCTCGACGGCGTCCCGCTAGACTTCGATGGCGCCGACCCAGTTCCGGGCTCGCTCCTGGTCGAGACCCCGCTCCAGCGCGGCGTCGGGACCATCCGGCAGGCCGGACTTGGCAGCCTGGGCCGGTTCCGGCGCGGCGGGCCGTTGCGGCGGATCGACCCACGCGACCGAGCCGGTCGTCCCGACCACCACGAGCCAAATCAACCACCCCCGACCGAACGCTAAGAGCCGACGCATGGACGACGATCCCCCCGCTTGGGAGCGTCGCGCGACCGGTCGTCGCCGGCAGGCTGGGTGGGATTCGGACCGTTCAACGGAGCCGGCCGAAGAGGTTCTCTGGTCCGTTCGAGGAAACTCGAACTCGGCGTTGGTCGTGAATCCGGAGAACCTTCACTTCACACCGCTGCGACCCCAGGTTCCGCGCGCGCCGCTCCGTCGTTGCCGTTCGATGGAGTCATTCCATATCAAAGCGGGCACGACAATCCGCAGTATCGATTCGCTGACAATCGAGCCTGCTCTCGCCGGTCCGAAACGGGGACCCGCGCTTGCGAGTTAACCCAGAGGAAAGAGCCTCGCCGGCTCGCCACCCTCGCAGCGGCCCAGGCCGAGGCCGGCCATTTCGGGGCCGCTGTGAAGTGGCAAGAGACGGCGTTCGAACTGCTGGATGGAAGCGACCTAGCGCGGCGCGAGTACCTCAAGACCCTCGCCCGTTACAAAGCTAAGAAGCCGTTCTACCGCCTCGGCTTGCTGGAGGAATGGGGGCTTCAAAAGCATCAGCCGGCTTCGAAGTAAGTTGATCGGGTGGGCGCCGGCGGCGCCTGATACACTATAGAGCAACAAAGCCGAAGGAGAACCCGATCATGGCCGGCGCGCAACTGGGGGCCGCTCTGCGGCAGATTCAACGGCTGTTCTCCGAGGGGAGTTCCACGGGCCTCTCCGATACCCAACTGCTCGCCGGCTTCGCCGCCCGGCGCGACGAGGCGGCCTTCGCGGCTTTGGTCGCGCGACACGGGCCGATGGTCCTGGCCGTCTGCCGGGGCATCCTCCGCGATCCGCACGACGCGGAGGACGCCTTCCAGGCGACCTTCCTCGTCCTGGCCCGGAAGGCCGGCTCGGCCTGGGCGGAGGGCCAGCTCGGCGGCTGGCTGCACAAGGTGGCGTACCGGATCGCCGTCCGAGCCAGCGCCGACGCCGCCCGGCGCCGGGCGCTCGAGCGCCGGGCGGCGGAGGTGGCGGCCGTGGAATACACACGCGACGCGCTCGAGGACGATCTGCGGCCAGCGTTGCACGAGGAGGTCGCTCGACTGCCGGCGAAGCTCCGGCTGCCGGTGGTGCTCTGCTACCTCGAAGGGCTGACCCACGCCCAGGCCGCCGTCGCGCTGCGGTGCGGCGAGGCGACCCTGCGGCGGCGGCTGGCGGGAGCCCGCGAGCGGCTGCGCCTGCGGCTGGCGCGGCGAGGATTTGAACTCTCAGCCGCGGCTCTGGGTGGAGCACTGGCAAAGGAGGCCGGCGCAGCCGTACCGCCGGTGTGTGCGGAAGCGACCGTTCGAGCCGCCATCCGCGTCGCGGCCGGCGAGGCGGCCGCCGCGGTGGTCGGAGCCCGCGTGGCCCATCTAACCCGAGGAGGACTGAACTTGGCGATCAATGGATGGAACATGACCGTGTGCGTCCTCTTGGCCGTGGGCGCGGCCGTATCCCTGGCGGCTGGCATCACAGCCGGAGGTGGCAAAAGCGACAAACCGGCGGCCGATCGAATCAACCCCCCCCTCACGGCAAAGCCGACTCAATCTTCTTCGCAACGAGCCGCTGCGGTGGAAAAGCCGATCGCCGGAGCACAGGCACAATCCCATGCGAAGACCTCGCGGAGTTATACAACCAAGGGGATCGTCTTGGCCCCCGACGGCAAGCCCGCGGCGGGTGCGACGGTGTACTGGCTCGGCTACCCCCGGTTCCAACGGGCGCGGATCGCCCGGCCCAAGGGGATGAAGGACAGACCCGAAGACCGACCGAAGGCACTGGCCACCGGGACGACGGACGCTGACGGCCGGTTCGTCCTCGCTGCGGCGTTCGACGCTGATGCCTATCCGGGACGAACGATGGTCGTCAAAGCCCCAGGCGTGGGGCTGTCGGGCAGGAATTCTTTCGGCGAGACGGTGAAGGAAGCGGCGGGCGACGGCAAGGGGCTGACCTTCCGGCTCCGCAGGCCGGCAACGATCGAAGGTCGCCTCTTGACACCCGCCGGCGCCCCGGCCGTCGGGGTCAAAGTCCTGATCGCGGACTTCCGCGACTCGGATAACGAGCTGGAGGGCGAGGGGGTCTCCGGCGGCAGCACCGGCCAGGACATGAGTGATCACCGCCCCGAATACTGGCCGGATGCCTGGACGACCGGCAAGGACGGCCGCTTCCGGATCGAAGCGATCGTGCCCGAGAAGATGTTTGCCCACCTCCACTTCCGCCATCCGGATTTCGCCGACGACGACCTGATTGTCTCCACCGGTCTGCCGCTCACCGACTGGCTCCGCCAGTTCAAAGTCAAGCCCGTCGACCCGAAGTTCACCCACACCTTGGAGCCGGCCCGGCCCGTGGCGGGGGTCGTCACCGACCAGGAGACGGGCAAGCCCCTTCCTGGTGTGCTCGTTGAAATGACCCCGATGCGGATGCGGAACCGTTACGGAGGCAACGAAAGTGTTGAAGCGCGCACCGACGCCTCAGGACGCTACCGCGCCGCCGGGGCAGTCGGGGACGAATTCCGAGTCACGGTCTACCCAGACCCCGGATCGGGCTCCATCGCCGTCGAGAAGCGGCACCAGGGCTGGCCCGCGGGGGCGAAGGTGCTGGAGGTCAACGTCGCCGTGCCGAAGGGCCGCATCCTTCGCGGCCGGGTCGTCGAGGCCGGCACGGGCCGGCCGGTCGCCGGTGCCAGCGTCATGTACCAGCCGGGGCGTGGCAACCCCCACAACCGGGACGGCTACGAATTCCCCAACCCCGTGTGGACCGATGGCGACGGCCACTTCGCGCTCACCGCCCTCCCGGGCGCGGGGCTGCTGGCCGTCGAGGCGCCGACGCCCGGCTTCATCTGCGTCTCCTCGACCGGACACATCACCGGCCGCTCGTTGGACTCCGGTCCCCACGGCTTTGCCCGTGTCGACCTGCCGGGCGAGAAGGACAAGGATCTCCCCGAGACACGCATCACCCTCCGCAGGGGCGTCAGGTTGGAGGCCCGCGTCATCGGGCCAGACAGTGCCCCGCTTGACATGGTCTTGGTCTGGTGCGTCGAGCGGAGGGCCAGCCGGCTCGAAAAGGAGGGTTCGCTTGAGGCAGCCGTCGAGGGCCGGTTCCGGCTTGAAGGGGCCGACCCGGAGCGGACCTACCGCGCCTTCTTCCTCCAAACAAAGCGTCGGCTCGGCGCCGTCGCCGATCTGAAATACGACCCGAAGGGGCCGGCTGTGGTTCAGCTTCAACCGACGGCCACCGCCAAGGGGATCCTGGTCGATCCGAAGGGCCGGCCGCTCCAGGGGACCCAGATTCTCCTCTGGATGGTCCTGACGACGGAGCAGCGCGAATTGACGGTGCAGGATTTCTTCCCGGAAGACGGCGCGCACGCGGTCATTTATAACTCGATCACCATGGAGCCACTCCTTCCCACCTACCCAGCGGAGTTCAACTACGACAAGCTCATCCCGGGCGTCCGTTACTATGTCCACGCCGATGTCAGCCAATTCGGGAGCTACCACCCGATCCCCCCGTTGAAGCCGGGGGAGGTCCGCGACCTCGGGAAGATCGTCGCCAAGCCACAGGAGAACCCGTGATGGCCCCGAGCGCCGACCTGTTACGCGACCCCAAGGCTGCGTGGTCGCCCTGGCGGCCGACGGACTCCGACCCGTGGGACGAAGGAAAGGCCGCCCACCTTCACCGCCGCGCCGGCCTAGGCGCGACCTGGAGCCAGGTCCGCCGCGACGTGGCGGAGGGCTTCGAGCCCTCCATGCGCCGCGTACTCGACGGCGAGTCCCATGGACCCGACGGCCGCCCGGCTGCCGAGTTCGCCGAGATCGTCGATGCCATGGTCGCCTCGGCCCGGCGCGAGCCGGACATCGAGCGGGTTCAATACCTGTGGCTCTTTCGCCTCATCTTTACGACCCACGCCCTGGCCGAACGGATGACTCTGGCCTGGCACAGCCATTATGCCACCAGTTACGACAAGGTCAGGAATCCCCTCCCGATGCTCGATCAGAACCTCGCCTTGCGCGAGCTGTGGCGGTCCACGATCGCGCAGCTCCACCTGCGGATGCTTCGGGACCCGGCCATGATCATCTGGCTCGACGGCCTGGGCAGTCGCAAGTTGCGACCGAACGAGAACCTCGCCCGCGAGTTCCTCGAGATTTTCGCTCTCGGCGAGGGGAATTACACCGAGACCGACATCCGCGCCGTCGCCCGTGCACTGACCGGCTGGGTGGGGCAGCCTTATAACCCCGACCAGATTCGCTTCGACGCGGACGAGCACGACGCGGGAGACAAGACGCTTTTCGGCCAGACAGGCCCGTGGGGCACCGAGGATGTCGTGCGGATCGTCGGTGCACAGCCCGCGGCGGCCGTCCACATCGCCCGGCGACTGTTTCGGACGCTGGTCGCCGACGCCATCGAGCCCCCCGCCGGCCTGCTTGAGTCACTGGCCGCGGCGATGCGCAAAGACGGCGACGTGGATCTCGCGCGCGGGATCGAGCTGATCCTGCATTCCCGCCTTTTCTACTCGACGTTGTGCCGGGGGAAGCGGGTGAAAGGTCCCGTCGAGCTGGTCGTCGGGGCGATCCGGGCCTGCGAGCGGTTTGACCCGCCGCCTGACCTGGTCGAGCTCGACGGCTGGCTGACGCGCATGGGCCAGCGACTCTTCCACCCGCCGAATGTCGCCGGCTGGCCCGATGGACTGAGCTGGCTCCGCGGCCCAACCCTCCTGGCCCGTGCGGGGTTCGCGGCCGCCGGAACCACGTCCGATGAGGCTTCGGCCGAGCGCGTGGCCAGGAAATACGGCCTCGAGCGCCCGCAAGACTGGGCCAAAGCGTTGGTGACCCTGATTGTCGGCGCGCCTCAAGCTCCAGACACCAGGGGGGCGGCCCCGTCGTTCGGGGCGATCGCCAGCGACGTGCTCGCGCGACCCGAAGCCCAATTGGCTTAGATTCGATGAACGCCCCCTTTCTGGAGGACCATCATCATGGGGACTCGTCGCCAATTCCTGTCACGAAGCGCGGGTTTTGGACTTTTCGCCCTCGGCGCACCGGGTCCGAGGTTCTGGCAACGCGCGGCCGCTGCCACCGAGGCAAAAGCCGGGTTACCCGTCCTGGTCGTGGTCGAGCTGGGCGGCGGCAACGACGGCCTCAACACGGTCGTCCCGTATGCCGATGACCTTTATGCCAAGGCTCGTCCCACGTTGCGGATCGAGCCGAAGACCGTGCTCAAGCTGAACGACCGCGTCGGCCTGCATCCCTCGTTGAAGGACTTGCACAAGCTCTGGGAGGCGGGCGACCTGGCGGTGGTTCAGGGGGTTGGCTATCCGAACCCGAACCGGTCGCATTTCCGGGCCATGGAGATCTGGCATGCCGGCGAGGCGGGTCCGGTCCCAGACGCCGGCTGGCTCGGCCGGCTTGCCGACATCCAGCCCTCGCTCGGTCCCTGCTACGTCGGCAGTGAGGCGACCCCGCTGTCCGTCCGCGCCCGTAGGTTCTTCACTCCCTCGATCGCCAGTCTCTCGGATTACCGCATCCAACCGGGCACGTTGAAGACTTCAGGCCGCACCACTCCTCCGGCCGATGAGCTCACCCGCGAAGTTCAGCGCCGGCTTCAGGCCGCCTTCGCACGCGCCGCGCAGCTCGAAGCCGTCGCCCGCGACCTGCCCAAGGCTGAGTCCGGCTCGCTCGAAGAGCGATTGGCAACGATTCGCGTCTTGATCGAGCATGATCCCGCCCTGCGGGTCTTCTACACCTCCACGAACGGGTTCGATACCCACGCAGCCCAGAAATTCACCCATCGTGAGCTCCTGCGGTCGGTCTCCTCGGCCGTCGCGCAGTTCCTGGCCGATCTGCGCGGCCAGGGTCTCGGGGAGCGTGTGGTCGTGCTGATGTTCTCCGAGTTCGGCCGGCGCGTGCGAGAGAACGCGCAGCAAGGGACCGACCACGGGACGGCTGGTCCCGTCTTCCTCGCCGGAGCGCCTGTCCGCGGCGGGTTGATCGGCTCTGCCCCCGACCTGGCAAACCTCGACGAGGGCGACCTGAAATTCGCGGTCGATTTCCGCGATGTCTACGCCACGCTACTGCGCCGCTGGGTCAACGTCGATCCTGTGCCGATCCTTGGGAGGCGCGATGAGGCTCTGCCGCTGTTCTGATTTTAGTCATTAGTCATTGGTAACGACCACGCTAACGGGCAATCCCCTTCCTTCACTGCGTACTACCTAACGCGGCCGCGCCGCAACCGGATGTAGGGTGGGTCGAACGATGCTCGGCATCGTGAGGCCCACCGATCGCCACAGCCCGCGCGGTGGGCCTCGCCGCGACGAGTCGCGGCTCGACCCACCCTACGGCACGGTTCCGCGCCCGCCGCATCCCGACCTGAAATGCGCGCACGGCGCAGACATCCGATGGAGGTAGAATCTACTGCCGCAGAAACTAAACGATCTCGCGGATCGACAGTCACGGCAACCAGCTTGAGCTCTGAGGCGGCTGCCAGAAAGCTTCCTCTGCATCAAGCCGCAGTGGGTCTTTGCCATCGGATTGCCTGCGACGTCCCCTGGATTCGGCGGTGGTGGCGGCATCCTGTCTCTCTATCCGCACAGAACAGCCTGAGCCCGATCACCACGCCCGAGGGAAAAGAGAAGAGGCCACCGGTACTTGGTCCATCCCTGAAATTCACTATCGATTATCGTGATCAAGGCGCTGTCAATTATCGTGATCACTCTCACCGTCTCGCGATCATCCTCTGCGACCTGGAAGGCATGACCCAGGCGCAGGCCGCCAACCAGTTGCACTGGAGCGAGCGGACGCTGCGCCACCGGCTGGCCGAAGGCCGCGCGCGGCTCAAGCGCCGCCTGGCCCGACGCGGCCTGGCACCCGACGGCGCGACGCTCGGGGCGCTCTTCCTCCACGAAGCCCGGACCGCGGTGCCCACGGCCTGGCATGACGTGACGGTCCGCGCGGCGCTCGATCTGGTCAATCACACCCTCACCGCCGGGGCGGTCTCGGCGGCGGTTGGGTCACTCACTCGCGAGGTGCTCAAAATCATGCTGGTCCAGAAGCTGAAACTGGCCACGGCTGTTCTGTTCGGTGCCGGACTGATGGCCTGGGTGGCTACGGCCACCTTGATTTCACGGGGAGATGAGCCCCAGGAGCCGGCGCCAGCTCCTGTTGCCCAACGAACGACGCCACCGGCTACCCCGCAGCCCGAACCCGATCCGCCCGATACGATCGGCACGTTCCCGGTCGCCGGCCGCGTGCTCGATCCCGACGGCAAGCCGGTCGCCGGCGCCGAGATCTTCATCCGCCATTACACCGAGTCCGGCTGGGATCCGGCCGACCCTGCTCCCAAGGGCCAGAAGGGCCGCGTGGCGGTGAGCGACGCCGAAGGCCGGTTCCATTTCGAGCTTGACAAGGCTTCGAGCGACTGGCCGAACGGCGACGAGCCGGCCTGGCACAAGGCCCAGATTGCCGCCGCGGCACCGGTGTTTGCCAGGGTGTGGGTCGAGGCCGGATCGCTGGTCCGGGGAGGCAAGGCCACGTTGCGGCTGGTCCGAGACGACGTACCGATCCGCGGCCACGTGCTCGATACCCAGGGCCGTCCGGTCGCCGGCGCGACGGTGCGACTCCGACAGATCGGCACGGTCAAGGACGGAATCGACCTCGACGCGATGCTCGCCTCGGGCGAGTTTGATCACAACCACGTCTCGGGGTGGTACGGGTCCGCAGGGTGGTACGTGGAGAACGAATCGACCTGGCTGGGCGGCCGGAGCACCTGGACAACCGGCGCCGACGGCCGGTTCGAGGTCAAAGGGATCGGCCGCGACCGCATCGCCCGGTTGGAGATCCATGGCCCCATGCTGGCAGAGGGCACACTCTACGTGATGGCCCGCCCGGCCAAGGCGCCCCCGAAGCCTCGCCCGCACCCGACCGGCAGACTCAGGGAGACGATGTTCAATGGCGGCTTTGGGCTTGCCCCCAAGCCGCAGCTCGTCGGCGCTGCGTTTGAGTACATCGCCGGGCCGTCCAGGCCGATTACCGGCGTCGTCCGGCTGAAGGGGACAGGTAAGCCGCTGGAAGGGATCACGGTCTTGGGTACGGCGGGGGCGACCTGGACGCAGGTCGTGACCAGGACCGATGCCCAGGGCCGCTTCCGCTTCCTTGGCCTGCCCAAGGGCGAGCTGTATCAGCTCCACGCATTCCCCAGGCCGGGCGTCGATCCCTTCCTCGGCGCCACGGTCAACCTCACCGACACTGCGGGACTCGAGCCGATCGAGACGGTTCTCGAGCTGCCCAGGGGGGTCATTGTCACCGGCCGTCTGATCGACAAAGCAACCGGCCGGCCGGTCTGGCCCAGCCAGGTCCATCACGCCGAGCTACCGAGCAATCAGAACGAGGGGAGCAGCAACGGCTTCCACAGCAGCCTGACCGTCCCTACGTTCCGGCTGACCGTCCCGGCCGGCGCGGGGATGATCTATGCCAAGGCTCGCGGGAAAGACGCCATCTATTCCCGCGCCCGACTGAGGAAGGCGGACAAGGGGAAGGGGCTCGGCGGCTTTGGCGACGGTGAGACACACACAATGATGCTGAGTGCTTATCACGCCTACAAGATCGTTGACGTGCCGGCCGACGCCGAGTTGTTGACCGTCGACCTCGAGCTGACGCGGGGCCTGACTCGCAAGGGACGGGTCGTCGACCGCGATGGCCAGCCGGTCACCGGCGCGCAGTGCTACGGCCTGATCGCCACCTGGGGACAGGTCAAGACGCTCGCGGACGACACCTTCGAGGTCGTCGGCCTGGAGCCGGACCATCCTCGCCAGTTGATCTTCGCGCACAAAGGCCGCCGGCTGGTCGGCTCGGTCATCATCAAGGGAGAAGAGGCCAAGAGCGACGCGCCGCTGGTGGTGCGACTCGAGCCGCCCGGCTCGATCAAGGGTCGGTTGGTCGATGACGATGGCTTTCCCCTGGCAGGCGCCACGCTCGGGGCCCTGAGCTTCGGCCTCGACGGCAGTAACCTCCCGCAGGGCCTGGCCCTCGATGCGATGTGGCCCGATAGCGAGACGTTCACCACCGGCGCCGACGGCGCCTTTCAGATCGACGGGCTCAAACCGGGCATCAAGACTAACAGCGGTGCCCAATTCAAGGACCGCCCCAACCTCCGGCTCGACACGGGCAAGGTCCTCCGCGACATTGTGATCCGGCAATCCGGCGAAGTCCGCGACCTGGGCGATGTGAAGGTCAAGGTCGTGCGCAGCAACCCGTAGCGAGCCGCGGCCGAGAGCCCGCGGCCGAGAGCCCGCGGCCGAGCCGCCAACATCGGCTTTGGGGAGGCGAGGCCGGCGCGATGAATGGTTGGCCTTGCCCTGGCGAAGGGCCGCTTCCCATTCTGTTGAGCAGACCGTGGGTGGCTCGGACCGAGCCTCGCCCTCACGAAGATCCCAGCGGCCCCGATACAGCGAGACGCTCTCCGAAAAAAAGTTGGCCGGTCTGACCTCGCTTCGCTCTTATTACCATAGAAGGGCGAGCTTGAGGAGGTATCCGAGGCATGGCCATTGAAACGCTGGGCGACGCCCTGCGACAGATTAACCGCCTGTTCGCCGATGGGGTGGTCACCGGGCTCTCCGACTCGCAGCTCCTCGAGCGGTTCGTCGGTCAGCGCGATGCCACTTCCTTCGAAGCGCTGGTGGCGCGGCATGGGCCGATGGTCCTGAGCGTCTGCCGGGGCATCCTACGCGACCCCAACGACGCCGAGGACGCCTTCCAGGCCACCTTCCTGATCCTGGTCAAAAAGGCCGGTGCGATCCGGGGCCGCGTCGTCCTGGGAGGCTGGTTGTACCAGGTGGCGCACCGCGTTGCGATCCAGGCCAACATCGCCGCGGCCCGGCGACGCGCTCGCGAACGGGAGGCGGGACAGATGACGACTGTGTCTGCGTCGTCCAGCCCGGCGGTCTGGTACGACCTGCTGCCGTCGCTGCACGAGGAGATCGCCCGACTGCCCGAGAAGTACCGCCTGCCGATCCTCCTCTGCGACCTAGAGGGCCTCCCGCAGGCACAGGCCGCCGGGCAATTGCACTGGAGCGAGCGGACACTCCGCCGCCGCCTGGCCGAGGCCCGTGATCGGCTCAAGAGTCGACTGGCCCGACGTGGCCTGGCGCCTGACGATGTGATGCTGGGAGCCATGTTCTTGCGCGAGGCGCGGGCCGCCGTGCCCGCGGTTTGGCAAGAGGCGACCGTCCGCGCGGCGCTGGATCTGGTCAATCACACCCTCACCGCCGGGGCGGTCTCGGCGGCGGCTGGGTCACTCGCTCGCGAGGTGCTCAAAATCATGCTGGTCCAGAAGCTGAAACTGGCCACGGTCGCGTTGTTGAGTGCCGGTCTGATGACCTGGGTGGCTACGGCCGCCTTGATTTCACGGGGAGATGAGCCCCAGAAGCCGGCGCCAGCTCCTGTTGCCCGACGAGCGACGCCATCGGCTGCCGCGCAGCCCGAACCCGATCCGCTCGATGCGGTCGGCACGTTCCCGGTCGCCGGCCGTGTGCTCGACCCCGACGGCAAGCTGGTCGCCCGCGCCGAGATCTACGTCCATCCCTTCAGCTTCGATGTCATGGCTAGCGCCACGAGCAACACCGTTCCCGCATACCAGTCGGGCCGGGTCGCGACGAGCGATGCCGAAGGCCGGTTCCATTTCGAGCTCGACAAAGCCTCGAGCGACTTCCCGTACCGTGACTTTCCGGCCTGGCACGGGGCCCAGATCGCGGCCGTGGCGCCGGGGTGTGGGCCGGCCTGGGTCGACGCCGGATCGCTACTCAAGGGAGGCGAGGTCACATTGCGGCTGGTCCGCGACGACGTGCCGATCCGCGGCCGCGTACTTGACTCACAGGGCCGCCCCGTCTCTGGCGTGACCGTTCGTGCCCACGAGATACGCGTGGCGGGCGAGCAAGTGGACAGGGACGCGCTCTTGGCCTCGGGCGCGATCGACTTCGGGCAGACGGCCTCACAATACAGCGGCCCGACCTGGTTGGGTAAACAGGGCGCCTGGACGACCGATGGGGACGGGCGGTTCGAGGTCAGGGGGGTTGGGCGCGACCGGATCGTCGGCCTCGAGTTCCAGAGCCCTGTGCTAGCCAAAGCGTTCCTTTACGCGATGGCACGTGCTTCCCAGGTGCCGACGAAGCCCCATCCCTGGCCAAGCCGGCCCCCTGGGAGGATGAAACCCGGCCGCCCCCCAGACCCTCGGCTCGTCGGCGCGACCTTCGAGGAGATCGTCGGCCCGACCAAGCCGATCACCGGCGTCGTCCGCTTGAAGGGGACCGGCAAGCCGCTGGCGGGTGTTCAGATCGTGGGCGCTGAACCGGCGACTTGGACCGAGGTCTGGGCAGAGACCGACGCCCAAGGCCGCTTTCAACTGTTCGGACTCCCCAAGGGGACGTCGTACGAGGTCCGCGCCGCCCCCAGGCCGGGAATCGATCCGTTCCTTGGCGCCAGCATGACCGTAACCGACACCGAGGGACTCAAGCGGATCGAGACGACTCTCGAGCTGCCCAAGGGGATCATCGTCACCGGCCGCATGATCGACACGGCGACGGGCCGACTCGTCCGGGCCAAGCATGTCAGCCACCTCAAAGTGCCAGTCAATCACAACGAAGGGCACGCCGATCTGAGCCACAGCGGTCTGGTTGACCCGATCTTCCGCATCACGGTCCCGCCCGGCGAGGGGATGATCTATGCCAACGTCCGCGGGACCAATCTCCCGTACACTCGCGCTCGTTTGAAGAAGGCCGATAAAGGCAAGGGGATCGGCGGCATCGGAGATGGCGAAACCACGACGATGCGGTTGGATGCCTACCATACCTACAAGATGATCGATGTCCCGGCTGATGCCGAGTCGATCGCGGTCGATCTCGAACTGACCCGAGGAGAAACCCGCAGGGGGCGGCTCGTCGGCCCCACCGGCAAGCAGGTCATCGGAGCGCAATGCGCCGGCCACAGCGACGCCTGGGCGGAAGTCAAGACGCTAGCCGACGACACGTTCGAGGTGTTCGGCCTGATGGCCGGCCATCCCCGAGAAGTGATCTTCGGCCACAAAGAGCTGGGGTTGGTCGGCTGGGTCGTTGTCAAGGAGGAGGATTCCCAGACCGACGCGCCGCTGGTGGTCCACCTCCAGCGTGCCGGCTCGATCAAGGGCCGGCTGGTCGACGAGGATGGCAGTCCCATGGGAGGGGTGAGGCTCGGGGTCCGGACTCATTATCCGGACGTCCAGGGCTTCGGGCCGCCTCGGCAGGGCCTCTGGCCCGACGATGCAACCTACACCTCCGACGCCGACGGGAGATTCCTGATCGACGGCCTCAGGCCGGGCTTGAAGTCTTCGATCCACCTTCAGACCAAGACCCGACCCGGCTTCCGCCTGGATACCGGCGACGTCTTCCGCGAGATCGTGAGCCAGCCTGGCGAGATTCGTGATGTGGGCGATGTCAGGGTCAGGGCGGAGACCGAGTGATCGGCCCCGAAAGGAGACCATGGATGCGTACCCCCTCGATCGGGGCGGCCTCGGGCGATCCGTGGGCGCATTATGTCCCCGACGAAGGCGCACCGTGGAACCTGCGGCGGGTCGTCCATTTGCACCGCCGGGCCGGCTTCGCCGCCACCTGGAATGAGCTGGAGCGCGACCTGGGAGATGGTCCCGAGTCGTCGATCAACCGGCTGCTGGAGGGACGGTCGTGTTCCTGTGGCGTCCCCGACGGCTTCGTCGAGATCGCCGACCGCCTGGCTGACCTGGCGCTGGCCACTCCCGAGCCGAATCGCCTCAAGGGCTGGTGGGTCTTCCGCATGCTCTGCGGGCCCGACCCGCTGACCGAGCGCCTGACCCTGATGTGGCACAACCATTTCGCCACCAGCAACCTCAAGGTCAACGACCTGTCCCTGATGCGGCGGCAGAATGAGACCCTGCACTCGCTCTGCCGGGCACCGTTCGGCCGGCTCTTGCATGCGATGCTCCGCGACCCCGCGCTGCTCGTCTGGCTCGACGCGCCCGATAACACCAAGGCACACCCCAACGAGAACCTCTCCCGCGAGCTGATGGAGCTGTTCACACTCGGGATCGGCCCTTATTCCGAGGAGGACGTCAAACAGGCTGCCCGCGCTCTCTGCGCGTCGGGTTGGTGTGAGCACGGCCAGTCCCGGCCTAACGCCGAGCCGCGTACCTGGCGTCTCACTGGCGCCCAGACTCCGTCACGGAAGTCGGGATGATCTCGAAAAGACGCTGCCGGAACCCGACGGTCGCCCCTTTTCCGATCGAAGATTCTGAGTCGTAAACGAGGATCCCATCTCTCGGTGCGACGATCGTGCAACCGGCGATCTGGTGCTTCAGCTTCTGTTCCTTTGCCATCTCGAGCTGCCAGATCGCCTTCTTGGGCAGCTCGTCGGAGCGGGCTTTCTCCACATCTGATCTTAGCTGCCTGACTGTCCTCGGCTTGGTGTAGTCCACCAGGACTTTCAGCCGGCTTTGTTCCCTCTTGAGCGCGACCTGAGCCCGGAACACGGCCAGTTCCAATCGCTTGATTGCCAGCTTTTTGACCGCCGTGTCAGCCCTGACTTCGTTGAGCTCTTCCTGGTCCAAGGCTAACACGGTCTCGGCGATTTTGACGTCGTCGTTGACCTCCGCGAGATCGCTTTTGAAAATGCCCTCGACGTATTCGACGACAGCGAGTTCGGCTACCTCGCGGGTTAGTCTGGAATTCTCGAACTGGTCTCGCGCGCTCTCCGTCGTGATTTTTTGATTGATCAACTGGTCCTTGAGCGACGCCGAGTCGAGCTCGCAGACGACCTGCCCTCTCTTGACCGTCGACCCGTCCGGAACGATCTTCCGGATTGTCGCTTGACCTGAGACGTTGGAATAGATTCTCTCCCGACCCGCGGTTTTCGCCGCCGGGTTGAGCGCCGCCGGCTTCTTGGAGTCAGGTTGAGCTCGGCCCAGCCCGCCGTCCCGCCCGGCTTGATTGCCATCGATGGCAGCCACCCTCAGCACCGATCGCGATTCCCTCGCTCGCTGGGCGGCGAGCCCGACGCCGTACCCCGTCAATCCGACGAGAATCACGCCCAGTGCCACACTGTTGATCTTGATCATCGTCATGCTCCAGACCACTCGTTGGACCAGGGAAGCCACAACGCCGGAGGCCACCTGGGCCATCGCCTGACCGGCGACGACCTGGGTCGCGGCCCGCACCGTGGAGTGAATGAGTTGAGACGGAACCGAGGACAGCCGCGACGCACCCGCCCCGGCCGACGCGGAATCAAACGACGCTGCAACGACTCCTGCCAGGGGCGCAAGACCACGGCTGGTCAACCGGCGGTGCAACAACGTACGCGCACGGGTCAGCCGGCTGCGCACCGTCCCCAGCGGGCAGCCGAGCTGGGCGGCGGCCTGCTCTCGCGTCAAGCCGTCCCAATAGCACAGCACCACCACGGCGCGATATCGCTCCGGCAGCCGTCGGACCTCCTCCTGGATGGCTGGGCCCAGCTCTCCACGATCGCGCTCCCCGTCATCACCGGAATCCATCGCGGCCACAACCCGTAAGCCACCGCGCCGTTCGGCCGCCCGGCGACGCGACGCCTCGACCCGTGCTCGGGCTGCTACCCGGTACGCCACCCCGTACAGCCAGCTTCCCAGGGACTCGAGCTTCCGGATCGCGCTAGATCGACGCACCAGCACCAGAAAAGTCGCCTGAAAAGCGTCCTGCGCGTCGGTCGGATCCCGGAGTACGTTGGAGCAGACCCGCAGGACCATCGGCCCATGCCGCAGCACCAGCACCTCGAACGCCGCCTCGGCCGATGCATCACGCCTTGCGGCGAAACGCTCGAGAAGCTGCCGGTCGGAGAGGCCGCCCGCGGTCCCCGCGTCGAACAACGTCTGGATGTTACGCAGCAACGCAACCGATGAATCGCCCGCCATCTTCGGATCCCCCGTTCTCGATCCCATTCCCAAAATCGCCAAGTAGTGCCTGGAACCGAGCCAAGCGATCCCTGATTTTGGGGGAGCGGGGCGATAAGTTGAAGAAAAAAGAACGCGGACGACGCGTTTCACCCGGGGGCCCGGGCGGCCGGCGTGGAATCAACCCGGCGGTTGTGGGACGGAAGATGATAAATGGCTGGACTTTAGAGCCACGGGGCGACCGTGGTCGCAACGGAGACGGTATTTATTTCAATCAGCCGACAAAATGAGCTAGAAACCAGTGATTGAGGCACGATCTGAGGCTGCATGTCTCGCTCGCGCGACTCACACTATAACCCGACGCGCAAGCGAGGGGCCGCTCTCGCGAGACCAAATGCTCTCCGGACAAGTCCGGAGAGCGACCCTCGCTGGCGCGTCGGGTTTGGTGTGAGCACGGCCAGTCCCGGCCTAAAAGTCCGCGCATCAACGTCTTGCAGTTTCTCTGTTCCCCATGGGGATTCTAGCCTGCTGTCGAGTCGTTGGAAAAAATTGGCCGGATCGTCCTCGTTCCGCTCTCATTAGAGAGTGAAGAGTGAGGCTTGAGGAGGATCACGGGAGATGTCCATCGAGAGGCTCGGCGTCGCCTTGCGGCAGATCAAGCGATTGTTCGCCGACGGCGTCATCTCGGGGCTGCCCGACGCTCAGCTCCTCGACCGCTTCATCGAACAGCGGGATCCCGGCGCCTTCGAGGCGATGGTGGCGCGGCACGGGCCGATGGTCCTGAGCGTCTGCCGCGGCATCCTCCGCGACCCCAATGACGCCGAGGACGCCTTCCAGGCCACCTTTCTGGTGATGGTGAAGAAGGCCGGGACGATCCGAGGGCGCCACACTCTGGGCGGCTGGCTGTACCAGGTGGCGCATCGGGTCGCCACCCAGGCCAACAAGGCCGCCGCCAGGCGGCGCACGCACGAGAGAGAGGCGGGACAGATGGCTACTGCGATCACACCATCCTGCCCAACGATCCCGGACGAGCTGCTGCCGGCCTTGCATGAGGAGATCGCCCGACTTCCGGAGAAGTATCGTCTCCCGTTGGTGCTCTGCGACCTGGAGGGAATGACCCAGGTCCAGGCCGCCGGCGAGCTGGGCTGGAGCGAACGGACGCTCCGACGACGACTGGCCGAGGCGCGCGAGCGGCTCAAAAGCCGGCTCGGCCGCCGCGGACTGGTCCCTGACGACGCGATGCTGGGAGCGGCCTTCCTCCGCGAGGCGCGGGCTTTGGTGCCCGTGGCCTGGCAACAGGCGACCGTCCGAGCGGCGCTGGACATCCTCAATCACACCGTCGCCGTCGGGGCGGTCTCGATGGCGGCCCAGTCACTCACCCGGGAGGTGCTCAAGATCATGCTGCTCCAGAAGCTCAAACTGGCCTCCGCCGCCCTGATCACCGTCGGCGTGACGGCCTGGGCAGCCTCGGCCGCCCTGATCTCGCGGGGGGACGAGGCCCCGAAAGCGGCGCCGCCGCCCGCCGTCGTGCAACGGGCCAACCCCGCGCCCCAGGCCCACGCCGAAGCTGACCTACTCGATGCCGTCGGCACGTTCCCGGTTTCAGGTCGTGTCTTGGACCCCGACGGCAAGCCGGTCGCCGGCGCCGAGGTCTATATCACCCACCACCACGCCATATCCGACTGGGACCGGAACGATCCCCTCCCCCAAGTTCAGAAAGGCCGCATTACGGTGGCCGGCGCCGACGGCCTGTTCCACTTCGACCTCGACAAGGCGTCGAGCGACTCTCCTTACACCAAAGGCCCCGCCTGGCACGAGGCCGAGATCGCGGCCGTCGCGCCGGGATTCGGTCCGGCATGGATCAAGGCCGGGTTGTTGCGCGCTGGGAGCGAGGCGACGCTGAGGCTGGTCCGCGACGACGTGCCGATCCGCGGCCGCATCCTTGACTCGCAGGGCCGACCCGTCGCCGGCGTGACGGTACGCATCAATGACATCGCCACAGCGAATGACGGAGTCGACCTCGACGCCCTGCTCGCCACCGGCGCACTCGCGTACGCAAAAGCAACCTCACGGTACGTCGGCCCGACCTGGCTGGGCCGCCAGGGTACCTGGACGACCGATGCTGACGGGCGATTCGAGATCAAGGGCGTCGGGCGCGACCGGATCGTCGGCCTGGGATTGGAAGGCGCCGGGCTGGAGCATGGCAGACTGTTCGCCATGGCCCGCCCGGCCAGGACGACGCCCAAGCCCCGACCGCAGCCGACGCGGAAACCCAGGGAGCTCTTGTTCTACGGTCGTTCAGCCGACCCGCCACTCGTCGGCGCGAAGTTCGACCACATCGCCGTCCCGACCAAGCCGATCACCGGCGTCGTCCGGCTCAAGGCCACGGGCAAACCGGTGGCAGGGGTCAGCGTCGCGGGCATCGAGCCGGTGACCTGGACTGTCACCTATGCCCAAACCGACGCCCAGGGCCGCTTCCGTCTGGTGGGCCTGCCGAAGGCTGAGGTTTATCAGGTCCACGTCGAGCCCAGGCCGGGAATCGATCCCTTCCTCCGCCTCTGGACCAACGTCAGCGATACCGAGGGACTCAAGCCGATCGAGATGGTTTGTGAACTGCCCAAGGGGGTCGTCGTGACCGGCCGCTTGATCGATACGGCGACCGACCGACCCGTGCGGGCTAAAGAGGTGCATTTCCTCAAGCTGCCGACGAATCTGAATGAAGGCGAGGCCAGCCTTGGCAACGGCAAACTGGGCGACCCGAGGTTCGGGCTGACCGTTCCGCCCGGTGAAGGAATGTTACTGGCCAGTGCCTGCGGCCTGGACACACCCTACATCCGCGCCAGGCTGAGGAAGGCCGACAAGGGGAAGGGGCTGGGTGGCCTGGGCGATGGCGAAACGAGAACAACCATAATGCATGGCCATCACACTTATCGGATGATCAACGTCCCGGCCGATGCCAAGACCTTCTCCGTCGACCTCGAGCTGACGCGAGGCCTGACGCGTAAGGGGCGGGTGATCGGTCCCGACGGCCAGCCGGTCACCGGGGCACAGTGCTATGGCCCGGGCTCGACGTGGGGATACGTCAAGACGCTCGCCGACGAGACTTTCGAGGTGCATGCCCTCGAGCCGGGCTATCCCCGGCAGGTGATCTTCGCACACCAGGGCCGCCGGCTGGTCGGCTCGGTCGTCATCAAGGACGAAGACCTCAAGGCCGACGCGCCGCTGGAGGTCCGGCTCGGGCCCGCCGGTTCAATCAAGGGGCGGCTGGTCGACGAGGACGGCCTGCCCCTGACGGGAGCCACGCTCTCGGTCACCACGTACCAACTTGACGGACATAACCTGCCGTCGGGGACGCGCGGGGTCTGGCCTGACAATGAGACCTTCACCGTCTCCTCCGACGGTCGATTCGAGGTCGTGGGGCTCAAGCCGGGCGTCAAATGCTTCATCGGCATCGCAGCCAAGACCCGAGCCAACTACCGGCTCGACGCGGGCGGTGTCTTCCGCAACATCGTTCTCCAAAGATTCGGCGAGGTCCGGGACGTGGGGGATGTGAGCGTCAAGGTCGTGCCCAATAACCAGTAGCCAGCCACGACCGATGATTGACCACTTCCTTGAGGAGCCCGCCGATGAGATTCCGTTCTTCGGACACGGCCGCGGGAAACCCCTGGGCGCTTTATGTCCCCGACGAAGGCGCACCGTGGAACCTGCGGCGGGTCGTCCACCTGCACCGCCGGGCCGGATTTGCGGCGACGTGGGATGAGCTCCAGCGCGACCTGAAGGACGGCCCTGAGGCATCGATCAACCGTCTGCTGGAGGGACGGTCACGTTCCTGTGGCGTCCCCGACGGCTTCGCCGGGATCGCCGACCGCCTGGCTGATCTGGCGTTGGCAACTCCTGAGCCAAATCGCCTCAAGGGCTGGTGGGTCTTCCGCATGCTCTGCGGGCCCGACCCGCTCACCGAGCGATTGACCCTGATGTGGCACGACCACTTCGCCACCAGCAACCTCAAGGTCAACGACCTGTCCCTGATGCGGCGGCAGAATGAGACCCTCCGCTCGCTCTGCCGGGCACCGTTCGGCCGGCTCTTGCAGGCGATGCTCCGCGACCCCGCGCTGCTCGTCTGGCTCGACGCGCCCGATAACACCAAGGCACACCCCAACGAGAACCTCTCCCGCGAGCTGATGGAGCTGTTCACGCTCGGGGTCGGCCCTTATTCCGAGGAGGACGTCAAACAGGCCGCCCGCGCCCTGACCGGCTGGAAACTGATCGACGATGAGCCCCGCTTCATCGCGTCGCGACATGACCCGGGCAGCAAGACGATCCTCGGCCGGACTGCCGCATTCGACGCAAATGCCTTCGCCCGGCTGCTCCTGGAGCATCCCGCGACATCTCGTCGCCTCGCCTGGCGACTCTGCCACGAGTTCCTGGGCGAGGGGACCGCCGATCAGGCCGCGATCAACTCGCTGGCCGAAGGGTTGCGTGCCCACGACCTGGACATCGGCTGGTGCATCGCGACGGTACTCCGCTCGCGCCTGTTCTTCGACCCCGCCAACCTGGGCAATCGCGTGCTGAGCCCGATCGAGTTTGTGATCGGCTCCGTCCGCGCCCTGGAGGTGCTCGACCCGCCGCCGAGCACGCCCGTGCTGGCCGACTGGTGCGGGCGGCTGGGCCAAGACCTGTTTTACCCGCCGAACGTCGGCGGCTGGACCGGTGGCCGCTCCTGGATCTCGACCCGGTCGGCGATCGGCCGCGCGAATTTCGCCGCCGCGATGGTCGAGGGCGAATCGGTCGGACTGAGTACTCCGCTCGACCTGCTCGCGCTGGCCGGCCGCCATGACCAGAGGCGAAACCCGTCGTTCTTCGCCCAGTTGCTCTTGGGCACCGACAAACCAGTCGTCCCCAACGACGATGGTGAATCCGTCTGCCGCAACGTCGCCAGGCTGCTGGCCTCGCCGCCGGGGCAGCGGGGTTGAACGTGATGGCCACTGGAGCTGAGGTAACACGATGCCGACGAGACGACGCTTTCTCGCCCGAAGTTTGAGGGATTCCACCCTGATCGCCCTGGCCCCGAGTTTGCCGGGATTCCTGGCCCGGACCGCGCGAGCGGCCGAGGCAAAGACGGCGAGCCGCATCCTGGTCGTGGTCCAGCTCGACGGGGGCAACGACGGAATCAACACGATCGTTCCGTTCAAGGACGACGGCTATGCCAAGCACCGCAAGGCGATCCGCCTGCCGGAGAAGCGATTGATCAAGATCAACGGCGAGGTCGGCCTTCACCCGGCCATGGGCGGCGCGGGCAAACTGCTCGACTCGGGCCGGCTGGCGATCGTGCAGGGCGTGGGATATCCGAACCCGAACCGCTCGCACTTCCGCAGCCGGGCGATCTGGCAGTCGGCTCGGTTGGACCCGCTCGAACACAACGGAATCGGCTGGATCGGCCGCGGCCTCGACGGCGCCCCGACGACCCGCGACGGCGCCCCGGCCGCGCTCCTGATCGGCTCCGACTCCCCACCGCCGGCCCTCCGCGGCCGGCGGTCGGTCAGCGCCGCGCTGGACCGCCTCGACGACTTCGTCCTGGCCGACAAGGAGAACGGCTTCAGGCCGGCCGGCTCCTCGGAGACCGGGGAGGATGACCTGGGCCGGTTCCTGCGCCGCAACCTCCTGGATGCCTATACCACAGCGGACCGCCTGGAGGCGGTCGCCGGGACCCGCGACAGCCATGCGTCCTATCCCGAATCCGAGTTGGCCCGCCGGCTCCGCCTCACGGCGCGCCTGATCAAGGCCGGGCTGGGCACGCGCGTCTACTACCTGGAGCAGGGGGACTACGACACCCACGGCCACCAGCTCGCGCGCCACGCCCCCTTGCTGGAGGACCTCTCCTCGTCGCTCAAGGCGTTCCTCGATGACCTGGCGGCGTCGCGACTGGCCGACCAAGTGGCGGTGATGGTTTTCAGCGAGTTCGGCCGTCGCGTCGAGGAAAATGGCTCGATGGGGACCGACCACGGCACCGCGGGGCCGGTCTTCCTGGCCGGCCCGTGCGTCCGACCGGGGCTGGTGGGGGACTACCCCAGCCTGACTGACCTCCAAGACGGGGACCTGAAGATGGCGGTCGACTTCCGCCGCGTGTATGCCACCGTCCTCACAGGCTGGCTCGGCCTGCCGTCAAAGGATGCCCTGGGCAGCGCCTTCGAGCCCCTGCCGCTTTTCCGCTCGTGAGATCATCTAGACAGCGGTCCCCGACCGTCTCTCGTACCGGCCCATTTTGTCACGAATCGTTGTCATACCCAAACGCCCCGATTATCATGAATCATGACGAGGCCACCGATCCCATCGATCGAAAGGACCATACGCTCATGGCCACCGTTGCCACACCGCTCCGCATCACCCCAGCCGACCATGGTCGGGCGATGACCCTCGAGGAATTCATGGAGGCCGACGAAGAGGACGGATACCGCTACGAGCTGGCCCGAGGAGTGCTCGAAGTGTCCGAAGTGCCCGATGATCCGCATGGCGTCGTTGTCTGCAATCTTTATCGCGCGGTCAGTCGCTTCGGTGAACAGCATCCGGGCGTCATTCACCGCTTCGGCGGTGGCAGCGAGTTTCGCTTCTGGCTCCCGCGCATGATCTCGGGTCGCAACCCCGACTTAGGCGTTGTCCTTCGCGGCGCTGCGAAGGATTGGCGCGGCCGGCGGCTGCCGGCGCTGGCTGCCGAGGTCGTCTCTCGCGGTAGTATTCAGCGCGATTACGAAACCAAGCGCGAGGAATACCTCGCCTACGGCTTGCTCGAATACTGGATCGTCGACCCCTTGAAACACCAGGTCACCGTCCTGACCCGGCGCGGCGATACTTGGAACGAAGTGGTTTTTCGCGACGAGCAGGTCATCGGCAGCCTGGTCTTGCCCGGCTTCGCGACGACCGTTGCCGAGCTGTGGATTGACGTCGAGGAAGACGATGACGATGCGGCCGACCCCGGCGCGAACGGCTTGTGATCGTGGATCGGGGCGACGACTGGTGGGAGCGCGCCGGCCGCGACGAGCCGGCAGTGAGGGCCGTGATTTCGCCGGTCTGACGTGAGCACGACACGAAGCCATCACGCTCCGGGGCGACCGCGCCGGCTGGCGCGCTCGAACAGCTCGTGAAGCGGCAAGACGAGGCCGGGCAGGACTTCGCCGCCGTCGAGCGTCTGCGATTCATCCAGGACTGCAAATTGATCGGGAGCCGTGTAGACCGTCACGGTCCGTGCCTTGGGATCGAAGTACCAGACCAATTGCGTACCGGCGCCGAAATACTCGTGGAGCTTGCGCTCCATTTCCTTGGGAGTATTCGACTCGCTCAAGACCTCGACAGCCAGGTCGGGCGCGATCGGGGGAATCGGTCCGTAGCTCTGCGGCAAATGTTCCCAGCGGATGAACGAGACGTCCGGGATGCGGACAAGCCCGGCCATCAGCCGCATCATCCCAGCTTCGCCGGCCGCGGTGCCGAGATCGTGACGGTGGAGGAAATCGACCAGACTGTAGCCGATCTCGATCGCCAACCGCGATTCGTCGAATCCCATCGGTTTCTCCACAAGGACACCGTCGACCAGCTCGCAAAGTCGTTTCTCCCTCGCATGGATCGCCAGGACGTCTTCCTCGGTCGCGGTCCCCGGCCATGGATGCATCCGAACGCGCTCGGGAGGTATGTCGCCCAGCGACTCGAGCAGGTCGGCGATCGTCTCGAAGGCAGGTGGGGCAAGCATGGCTAGACTCATCGCGGCTCTCCGGAAGTGCGAGAAACTCGGATCATTGTCGCGTCGATCGACGTCGCCGGCCGGTCGTCGAATTCACGCCTGGCGGAAGAATCAAGCAACGGTGGCAGCCGTTGCCGCATCGCTGGGGATGTTGCCGCGCCACTCGATCACGTAGCGGTTCTCGGCCGCGAAGGCCTCGATTTTCGCCTTCGATTGGGGGAGCTCGATGCGCGACGTCTCGCGGTAAGTTCCGCTCCCCGCTCGTTTCCAGGATACTTCCTCGCCGATCCAATGCCCGTTGAAGCAGTAAACGATCAGACACTTCATGCCCTTCTCTCCCAGAGCGCCACCGAATCATTCCCTGAGCATGATACGTCAGGCGCGGGGGCTCGCCAAGATGAGGAGCAGCCGGCCCCCTCGTCACGCCGCGGGACGAGAGCCGAGGATCGCAAGCGAGGACGCCGCCCTTCGGCCCTGCCGTAGAGGTCTTGCTCGACGGCCGGTCTTCGGCCATCATCTTGACGGGTGGGCGGCGGCCCCTGAAACGGGGCCACGACCGCCCAGCGATTGCTGGTTCATCGGGGCTGTCCCTTCGACGGATCGCATCGAGGGCATGGCGCGGAATCGAGCACCCAAGTTCATCATACGAAACGGACGCGGTGATGGAATTCTCCTTTTCGGAAGCTCAGCAACACTGGTACGACAAGGCCGTGCGGTTCGCGCGCGAGGAGCTGGCCGACGACGAAGCCGTTGAGCGAGAACAGCGCGGCGAGTTCTGGCGGGCAGGTTTCGACCGGTGCGCCCGGTTCGGAATCCAAGGTCTGCCCGTCCCCGCCGAATACGGCGGTCAAGGTCAAGACCTGGAGACGACCGTCGCGGCCATGGAAGGATTGGGTCAGGGGTGTCCCGACACGGGTTTGATCTTCGCGATCAACGCGGCCCTCTGGACGGTCACCATGCCGATCCTTGCGTTCGGTACCGAGGCGCAGAAGCGGCGTTACTTGCCCGGCCTGTGCGACGGCCGGCGTCTCGGAGCCAACGCCGCCAGCGAGCCCGAGGCGGGTTCCGACATCTTCGGCATGCAGACCCGCGCCGAACGGCGTGACGACGAGTGGGTATTGAACGGCCGCAAGACCTGGATCACTGCCGGTCCGATCGCCGACCTCTTTCTCCTTTTCGCATCCACCGAACCCTCGAAGAGGGTGCTGGGGATCACGGCTTTTCTCGTCGAGCGCGAGACCCAGGGATTTCGCGCCTCCCGCGAGATCCCCAAGCTGGGAATGCGGACCGCCCCGATGGGTGAGCTGGTCTTCGAGGATTGCGTCCTCCCCGCGGAGAGCGTGCTCGGGCGCATTGGACGCGGCGCACCCATCTTCAATGCCGCATTGGAATGGGAACGGGGTGGCATCTTCTCCAGCATGCTGGGCACGATGCGGCGGCAGCTCGACCGTTGTATCCAGCAGGCACGGACCAGAAAGCAGTTCGGCCAACCGATCGGCAAGTTCCAGTCAGTCTCGAACCGGATCGTCGACATGGCCGTCCGGCTGGAAACCAGCCGGTTCATGGTCTATCGTTTCGCCTGGGCCAAGGCGCGAGGCCAGGATGCGACCGCCTGGGCGTCGATGGCCAAGCTCCACGTTTCGGAGTGCTTCGTTCAGAACAGTCTCGATGCGGTTCGCGTCTTCGGGGCCTCCGGCTACGCGACCGAGGGGGGGCTGGAGCGCGATCTCCGCGACAGCGTCGGCGGCGTGATCTTCTCGGGTACGAACGACATCCAGCGCAATCTCATCGCGCAACATCTTCGCCTGGGGTGAACCGAGCGTTTCGTCGCGGCTTTTCCTGGAGCAATCGGCTTCTCAAGCGCCCTGAATCAATGATGGCCCTCCCCGAATCCGAACGACGCTTTCTCACGCGATTGCCGCACCTCTTCCGGTCCCAGGAATGGGGGCTGGTCGCGGGCATCCTGGCGGTCCTGGCCGTCATTTACGTCCTGGACCGCGATCACGCTTTCTACCAGCGGTATACTCTTCAGTTCTTGCTGCACCAGGTCACTCTGTTCGGCGTGCTCGCCGTGGGCGCGGCGGTGGTCATCATCGCCGGTGGAATCGATCTGTCGACCGGCGCGGTCGTCGCACTCGCGTCGGTCGTCAGCGCCAAGCTCCTCACCGAGTGGCTGCACTCCGGCGGCACGAGCGAGCTGCCGCCGCCGGCCGGCGTTGTGGCGGTGGCGATCGGCCTGACCCTGCTCATGGGGATGACCATTGGCCTGATCCATGCCTTCATGATCAACCAGCTTCGCCTCCCACCGTTCATCGCGACGCTGGCGACGATGGCCGGTCTCCGTAGCCTTGCCACCGTCCTCTGCCAGAACAAGACGATCACCGTCCCGTTCGACGCCTATCGAGCGCTGGGAAAAGAATTTTGGATCTCGCTGTCGATCTTCGCCTGCGTCGCCGTGTTCATCAGCATTCTGATGGGCTGGACCGTGCTGGGGCGACATCTGTTCGCCCTGGGGGGCAACGAGACGGCCGCGCGACTCAGCGGCTTGCGCACGAATCGGCTCAAGGCCGTGGCGTATGGGCTCGCGGGGACCCTTTCGGCGCTGGGCGGGATCATGTTCACCGGTGACGGTGGGCAGGCCTACAGCCGCCTGGGTACAACGTATGAGTTGACCGCCATCACGGCGGCGGTCGTGGGAGGCTGCAGCCTATCCGGCGGAGTCGGCTCGATCCGGGGCACGGTACTCGGGCTGCTGCTCACCCAGATCGTCTTGAAGGGCACGGGCATCGTCGTGCACGGGATTGACAGCACGCAGATCGAGGGGCTCGTCCTCGGGACGGTCGTGCTGCTGGCCGTGGCGTTCAACCAGCGATTCCGAGGAACCAACGGCTAATCTCGCCAGACGGCCACGCAGGCTTCCGCGGCCTCTTGATTCCAGAATGCGACCCGAGCGAACGTGACGCCCGAATCCACGACTCCCGAGCTGGGACGATCCTTCAGGCGAAGGGCGGTTCGCAGGGTCGTTTATGGATTCGTTGCGATCCAGGTGGTAGGGTTCTACGGCATCGCCGGTTATATGGCAATGGGGTGGACTTTCCTTGACGCGCTCTACCAGGTGGTGATCACCATCTCGGGCGTCGGGTTCGGCGAGGTTCGACCAATGACGTCGACCCTGGCGCGGATTCACACGATGACCGTGATCGGAATGGGGATGCTGTCGGTCGCATTCACGCTGGGGTCGTTTGTGCAATTCCTGACGGAGAGCGAGATCCTCGGTTACTTTGGCCGCCAACGGATGATGAAACAGATCCAGACGCTATCGGGCCACACGATCGTCGTCGGCTATGGCCGTGTGGGGGGGTTGGTGTGCGACGAGCTGGCCGCTCGAGAGCACCCGTTTGTCGTCGTCGAGCTCACGCAAGAGCGGGCCGCGATGGCCGAGGCCCGCGGATTTGCCTGCGTGACCGGAGATGCGACCGAGGAGGAGGTCCTGAAGCAGGCGGGGATCGAACGCGCCAAGGTTTTGGTGAGCGTCATGCCCAACGACGCCGAAAACGTGTTCATCACGCTGACGGCTCGTCAGATGTGCTCCAACCTGATGATCATCGCGCGGGCCGAGGGGCCGAGCACGCCCAAGAAGCTACGACAGGCCGGCGCCGACCACATTGTCACGCCCGCCGCAATCGGCGCGCACCGGATCGTTTCGCTCCTGACCAATCCGGCCGCCGTCGAGTTCACCGAGCTGGTCACGAACCGGTCGAGCGTCGCGATCGAGATGGACGAGATGCCGATCGCGACCTCCAGCGCGCTGGCGGGCCTCAGCTTGCGTGATGCCGACATCAAGCGGCGCACCGGGGTCATCGTCGTCGCCATCAAGCGATCCGATGGGCGGGTCGAATTTCCCCCTTCCGGCGACGAGATCATGGCCGCCGGCGACAGCGTCGTTCTCCTTGGCCGCCGGCCGGACCTCGTTCAGTTCCGCGAGCGGTACCTCGGGGTTTAGATTCTTCCTCCGTGAGATCTCTTCGCCGTGCGCGCATCTTTGGGAAAGAGTAATTCCCGCGGAAGCAGTAGGGTGTGTCGAGCCGCGACACGTCGCGGTGAGGCCCACCGGGAAAGCCGTGGCGATCGGTGGGCCTCACGATGCGGTGCATCGTTTCGACCCACCCTACGACCTGGTGCGGCTTCGCCGCTTAAGGAACTACTCTTGCGCCTCGCTGGACTCGACAGATCTCGCTCAAGCTTCCTCATAACGCCCCAGAGAATCAGGACGACGACCTCGGCGACCACGATGAGCACGATCAACCAGAGCCGATTCTGGAACGCGTGGCGCATCACACTCGGGAAGTTCGGCAATTGGGCGACGGTGTTGACCCAGAAACCGGTCTCACCCTGCCCCCCATTCGGGTCGTTCTGGAAATAGTTTGCGGCGAGGAAACCCCAGCCGAAGTAGGCGACAGTCAGTGCGATCATCCCCGCGACCCAGCCGACGGACTTGTTCTGTTCCGGCATGTCGCAGCCCCCTCCTCCCAACGGACGTAAGATCTCATTCCCGTATTGGTATTCGCGACATCGACGGAAAGGCATCAAGGCTGACCTCACGGCGGTGAGCAAGAACCAAGTGCGTTAGGATGGATGAGCCTGAGATTCTTGCACCGGTTCGTCTTCTTGCGACCTCCCACACTTGGTAGCGTGAGGAACCAGCCATGCGACTGCTCCGAATGACTACGCGGGACTGGATGGTGATTATCGCCGTCCTGGCAATCCTCGCAGGGACCGTATCCGGGATCTGGCGAATCGTTCGTCTCAGGAAGGCATACCAGTCACTGGCTCGTAAGCACTGGCATGCTAACATCAACTACGACGAGGTCGACGATCCTGACCCCGCCATCAATCCGGAGGGACACCGTATTTACGAATACCACGCGAGAATGAGAAGGTACCACAACCAACTGAGAGAAAAGTACCAGCTCGCATCCACCCGTCCCTGGCTGCCTGTCGATCCGGATCCACCACAACCGGTGCCACCCTAAACGCGACCCGGACCAATCGGTGTCAGGTTTTTTGAATCGGGGCGTACCGCCAACATCATGCACGTGTGCCTGGGTTTATGAGCGTCCATTGCTACACCTAGGAGTTTTCATGTACAAACCCAAAAGCCCCCCGCCCCGGCACAGAGGACTCGTCTTCGGACTGAAAGCGAATCTCATCGTCACCGCAGTCAATATGTTGCTACTTTTTGCCGCGAACGGCGCGAGACTTCGCCCAATGGGGCAAGCAACCGTGATGTTCCTGGCGGCGGTATTCGCGCTCATGTTCGGAATGGCGCGCTGCGCGGATGATGCCGTCACAGGGGCGAGGCTTGGGGTGGTGATGATTGGCGTGGTCCTCAACCTCTTGCCTCTCCCGCTTGGGTTGCTCGAACTGGAGGCGATTCGTTATCTCAAAGGGCTTGTGTATTCGCCATAACGTGACCGCACCTGCCGAATGGCGAGGGAGGTACGCCTGGGTCTTGCGGCGTACTTGTCACGCGCAGGCGGGCAAGCTCTCGATCACTGCCAAAGGCATGGCTCTTCTCCTTACTGAGCCTGGGATTGATAGCCGTTGACTTCGAAGGAGATCGTCAGGAGTTGAGAGTTGTCCCTGTCAACAAAAACACCGATCATACCGAGGATTCGGTATTGATCGGTGTTAGGCTAATGCAGCCTTGATTTGGCGTCTACCGCTTGGAGAACTGGAAGCTCTTGCGCGCTTTCTTGTGGCCGAACTTCTTGCGTTCGACCATTCGGGAGTCGCGGGTCAGCAAGCCGGCATCGCGGAGGGCCGTCTCGAGGTCCGGGCGATAGTCCTTCAGGGCACGAGCCAGGCCCAGCATGACCGCGCCGGACTGGCTGAGCTTACCGCTGCCCTTGACGTTCACGAACACGTCGATCCGCCCCGCCATCTCGGTGAGCTTCATCGGTTGGCGAACATCCATCTGCTGGACTTCGAGGGGGAAGTAATCCTTGCAGTCCAAATCGTTGACGATGTACACACCGGTTCCCTCACGGATCCGGACCCGCGCGACCGCGGTCTTCCGCCGGCCGGTACCCCAGGTGTATGTCTGCTTCGCCGTCGCCGTCATGTGAGCCTTTTTCCCTCTCTGAATCCTCACTCATGGTCATCCGCGGGAACGGTCAGCGGTGGACTCGATGAGAGAGGTGTGTTGACCCGTATTCTTGCTTTCGACTGGCCGGACTGGTCAAGCTTCGCTCGCGGCAGGTGGGCTAGCGGGCTCCCCAGGTTGCTCCGGCGAGTGGGACGCCGGCGCCGGCTGAGCGGGCTCGGAAGCTCCGCTTCCATTTACCTTGGCCCCCGGTGGAGTGACGAAGACCGCGCCCGCCGGAGTGGGTCGCCCCGAGAACGGCTCGAGCGGGATTGGGCACTGGGCCTGATGAGGATGGTTCGGCCCGACGTAGAGCTTGAGCTTTGCCATCATGTGGCGGGCGATCTTGTTCTTGGGCATCATCCGCTGGATCGCGAGCTGCAAAATCCGCTCGGGATGGCGCTCGAACAACTTCCAGGCGGCCTCGTCCTTCTGACCACCGGGATAACCCGAATACCGCTGGTAAAACTTCTGTTGCCACTTGTTGCCCGTGAACACCACCTTGTCGACGTTGGTCACGATGACATAGTCACCGGTGTCGATGTGAGGCGTGTAGGTGGGCCGGTGCTTCCCCATCAAGATCGGAGCGATCTGCGCGGCGAGTCGACCGACGACCTTCGACTCGGCGTCGATCACGTACCAATGCTTCGCTAATTCGCCTGCTTTGGCCTGATAACAATTCATGGATGCGGTTTGCCTGACCTTCTAGACCGAAAACGTCGCCAACTCGCCGTTGGGCCGAAAACTTGATGCTACCATGACAGTGACTTGAGTCAAGAGAGCTCTCGATTCAGAGAACGCTCAGTCGCCCTGATGGAGAACGGCGTCCTGGCGTCATCCCTCTATTGGCATTGGACTTGCGCGTTGTCCCTGGAAGATCAGGGTCAAAGCCTTGTCTCATCGCCTACAGGCACTGGACCGACGCGAGAGGCCCAAACACTCGCCTCGAGCGAAGCGTGCCCCTCGCCGGGTGACTGAAATGCCACGGGCGGCGCGTTAATCTTGAACGACGACCGAGGAAGGGGATTCACTTTTTGAGATGACGGTCATGCAAGCGGCTCGCCGCAAGCAAAGGGATCGGCGAATCAAACCCTCCAGCACTGGAAGTCCGACCGCGACCTGGCCGGCTTCCGCGAACCCAAGGCGCTTGAGCGGCTGCCCGAGGACGAAGGGAATAAGTCAGCGACGGCGCCACCAAAGGAGTCCACCCGTCATCAGGATGACACAACCCAGCACGAGCGAGACCCACGGCGCGATCGTTGCCCAATCGCCGGCTGCAACGGCTTCGATCGGTTGAGCGGTCGCTGCCTCGGAATCCTTGGCAGCGGCAGCTTCTTTCTTTCCGCCCGGAACCTCATAGCCCTTGGATGTGATGGTGTCGATGACGCCGACACCTGGCTGGAGTGTCGACCAGAAGGTCGAGTTGGCGTAGTCCTTGTCGAACTCGATAGACAAAACGCGGTAGCTCCATTCAAACGAGGGCTCTTGACCCTCGGTGTAACTGATCATCCTTGATTTCAAGGGGACAAAATGCTCTTGGACCTTATCAAGGGACTCGGCCGTCCAGACCCACAAGGGCAGATTCTTGTCGCGAGCGGCCTGGTCCCGGTAGGAAACGACCCTCAGGGGAATCGACGTCGATTTGTCGAGGTAATACACATGATCCTGGGGGAAGATCCAGCGGACCTTTGCGAAAAGGAAGACATCGCACTCCCGATTCAGGACCTTGTCAGTTCCCTGATATAGGGCCTTCGGCAACGCCTTTTGCAACGGCTCCCGCAGAACGAAAGCGGGACAGGTTCGATATTGGCAGACGAGGTGGTTTTGCCGGCCTCTTTGCGATTTAAGCCAGGGAAGAGGGGTTCGCCTTTGGCCACTCTCCTCGGGCGTCCAGTGGGGAGGTAAGCCGACTCCAAGCCCGTTGGAAGTTCGTCGTCTTCTCGAAGAGCTGCATTCTCGCGACATCGCTATTCAAGATGCCGCCAAGGGTACCCCGGGCTGTTCGTGGCATGGGTGGAACAATATCCAAAAACCTCCCAACCATCCAATATCGGACCTGTCCCGCTTTGGCTTTAAAAACTTCAGCACTGGAAGTCCGACCCCGACCTGGCCGGCATCCGCGAACAAGAGGCGCTGAAACGATTGCCGGAAGACGAGCAGAAAGCCCTGCGTGCGTTCTGGACGGAGGTCGACGCGACCTTGAAACGGGCCAGCACCCCGGTTCCGAAGGGTTAGACGGTCCAGTCCTCGATGACCAAACCCGGAACGTGCCTTTTGAAGTTGCGCTTTTTGGATTTCGCCCCGTAGGGGCCGTAACATATCAGCCCAGGGCAACGCCCTGGGAACGGACAAACGAGACGAATCAGCACAGCCCTGAAAGGGCGTAACAAGGACAGGCTCCCTGCCCCAACGGAAAATGAAGAGCGATACCGCCGGGATCGATCGCCATGTTCGGCCCTTTCAGGGCACGGGTCATCACGTTTTCCAGATCCCAGGGCGTTGCCCTGGGCTGGAATGTCGCTGCCCCCTCGGGGCGAAATCAAAAAAAGCGCAACTACAAAAGAGGCGCCCGAAGTCGCGGAGGTTGCGAGTGACCACAACTCCGCCGTATTCCAGCGCGATTGAAGCGAACTATGCTGGAACAATGTGAGGATATCCGTGTCCAGAACAAACAGGCTCATTGCGAATCTGAGTCTTGGTCGACAGACCGGCGGTACTCGGCGATCGACTCACGCCAGGCGTTGAAGAGCGGATTGTCCCGGAACATCCCCGCGCCCTGCAGCCAGGGATTCACAAGATTCGGACCGACTTCCAGCGGCACGAAGACCGCACCGCCGTCGATCTTTCCCTGGATCTCGACTTGGAGACGGCCAAGTGCCTTCTCGCGACTGGCTCCTTGGACCGATATCGCAAACGGCGGACCGCCGCTCGCGCGATATCCACCATCCCCAATCGGCTCGATCAGTACGGGTATGATCATCGTGCTATAAGCTCCGCGATTCACAGGCGTACGGTGGGCTGATGAAAAGCTGGGCTTCTACCGCAGACGCGATCGTGCTGTTTTCATTGACGAGCGAGGCAACCCCGAAACGGTGGCCGTCTTCGTTGGAGTCCCGCCTTTAGGCGCCCTCCCGTTCGGCGTCACACAGACCGGTATTTCTCCATGGAGATCTGGCTTCCGGTCTTGTTGAAGCTCACCTTGTCCATGAAAGTGCGGATCAAGAGCAGACCGCGGCCGCCGATCCGACCCAGATCCTCGGGCGTCACCGGCCGGTCGAAGAGCGAGGTGTCAAAGCCGGGGCCGTCATCAGTGACGACGAACCGGGCGCCGTCGCGATCGAGGTACGCCTGCACGTCGATACGCCGCGAGCGAAATGGCTGCAGGCCCCGGCGCTCCGTGGCAAGCTCGTCGAATTCGTCTCGGTCGCCCTGCCGCAACTCGCTGCTGACCTCCAGGTTGCCGTGGAAGAGTGCATTGCAGAGGGCTTCCTGGAGCGCAACACCGACCTGCATCTGACCGGTCGGGTCGCAAATCCCCATGCCATCGATCTCTTCCTGCAGCAGTCGCAAGAGCGGCGTGATCAGCTCCGGGTCGTTGTCGAGGACGAACGTCGTCACGCGCCGGACCATCATGCCCAGGATTCGCCGGCGCTCGCGGCCCATGCCCGCGATGGCCAGGACATGACGGAGGGTCGGGGCCAGATCCCGGGCCAGGTCTTTCTTGGGGATATAGTTGGCCGCCCCAGCCCGCAGGGCACGCATGGCGACCTCCTCGCTGCCGAAGGCCGTCATCAGGATCACCGGAATATGGGGATGCCGGATTCGCACTTCCTGGATCAGCTCAAGACCTTCCATGTCGGGCATGACCAGGTCGGTGAGAATGACGGACGGGGCCTCGTGCGCGATGGCGGCCAGCCCTTCGCGGCCGTCACGGGCGTATGCCACCTTCACGTCCTTGCGCGATTCGAGAAGCTCGCCGACGGCACGGCGGGCGGCCGACGAGTCGTCGACGACGAGGACGGTCGTCACGCCGCGCGCAGCCTGGCTCTGGAGCGGACTGGCTCCCTGACCGGCCTCAGGAACCACGGTGCTCATGGCGTGCAGCTCCAAGGTCCAAGCTGATGATCTCGAGTGCCTTCTCCAGCGCCGCGGGGATCTGGTCGGTCGATTTGCCGCCCGCCTGGGCCAGGTCAGCCCGGCCTCCACCGCCGCCGCCGACGATCGGCGCGACTTGCTTGAGCCAGTTGCCGGCGTGCAGTCCCCGCTCGATCAAGTCCTTCGACAAGCCGGCCGCGAGCTGCACCTTACCGTCGATCACCGCCGCCAGCATGACGGCCAGTCCCGTCTCGCACTTGCGCCTGAGAGCGTCGATCAACTGCCGCATCTCGTCCGCGGACACGTTTTCGACCGCTCGAACCACCACGGTCGCCCCGGCGACCGATTGCGCGGTGGCGAGCAGGTCGAGGGCGGAGAGGCGTGAACCGCTCTCAGGTCGTCGTTGCGACGCCTGTTTCTTGAGCGTCTTGACTTCGTCCAGGATACTGCTCACTCGCTCGCCAACCTGGCCGGGTGGGACCCGGAAGAGCGCGGCCAGATCACCCAGGATCTCTTCTTCCTGACGCACGTAATCGAGCGCGGCCTTGCCCACGAGCGCCGTGATGCGGCGCGTACCGGCCGCGACCGACTCCTCCCCGATGATCTTGAAGAGACCCACCTGCCCCACACTGTCCAGATGAGTGCCTCCGCAAAGCTCTCGTGAGAAATCGCCCAGCTCGACCACACGGACGATGTCAGGATATTTTTCGCCGAAGAGCGCCATGGCCCCTTGCGTCTTGGCCTGCTCCAGCGGCATGTGCGACCAGCTCACCCCCTCGGCCTCGAGGACTCTCAGGTTGACGGCGTCGTCGAGGGCGCGGAGACGCTCGCGGCCGACGGCCTCGGGATTGTCGAAATCGAACCGCAGGCGGTCGGGCTCGACCTTGCTGCCCTTCTGTTGGGCGTGCTTGCCGAGGATGGTGCGGAGGGCGTGGTGCAGCAGATGAGTCGCCGTGTGGGCACGGCGGATCGCCTGCCGGCGCTCGGCGTCGACCTCGGCTCGAACCGTCTCATTGACCGTGACCGTCCCGTCGGTCACACGGCCGACGTGCAGCGTGAACTCGTGCTCTTTCTTGGTATCCAGTACCTCAAAGGAGAAGCGATCGCCGCGGATCGTGCCGGTATCGCCGACCTGGCCGCCGGATTCGCCGTAGAATGGTGTTCGATCGAGGACGAGGATCAGCGACCTGCCGCCGTTGGCCTGGGCCGATTCGGCCAGGCGGTTCTGCTCCAGGATGCCGATCACGCGTGCCCGCTCCGCCGTGGTCGTGTAGCCGACGAACTCGCTGCCGTGGTGGTATTCGCTTTTGATCGTGTCGAGCGGACTGGTTGTGAACACGGCTGCGGCCTCCGTCGTGCCGCGAGAGAGGACGGAATGCTGGTCGCGCTCTACCTCGAAGCCCGCGCGATCGATCCTCAGGTTATGGTCGGTCGCCAGGCTCTCGACGACTTCGACCGGGATGCCATGAGTCGCGTGCAGGATGAAGGCGTCCTTGCCGGCGACGGTGTCCGACCCGGATGCCTTGGTCTTCTGGAAAGTCTCGTTCAAGATCCGCAGGCCGCTTTCGAGATTGCGGAGGAACTGTTCCTCCTCTTGTTTGATTGTGGTCTGGACGCGGCCCTTGCTCTCGACGAGCTCGGGGTATGGCCGGCTCATGGCGTCCGCCACGACCGGGACGACCTGGTGGAGGAACGGCTCCCGGTGGCCGATCTGGTAGGCGTCGAGCACGGCGCGCCGAAGCAGGCGGCGCACGACGTACCCTTGCTTTACCGGCCCGGGCTGGACGTTCTCGTGGATGCAGAAGGTCAAGGCCCGGACATGGTCGGCCATGCGGCGGATACGGACCCCGTCGGGATGATCTCGGTCGTATTTGACCCCGACCGCGGCGGCGACCGCCGCGACGATGGGCTTGAAGATGTCGGTCTCGAAGACCGTGGAAGCGCCCTGCAGGCAAGCGGCTGCCCGTTCCAGGCCCATGCCGGTGTCGATGTTCTTCTTGGGCAGCGGCTCGAGCTGGCCGGGGCCCACCCGGTTGAACTGGGTGAAGACCAGGTTCCAGATCTCGACCTCCTTGGGACCGGCCCCGTGGTAGAAAATCTCGGAGCATGGTCCACACACCCCGTTGGGCCCGTGCGTCGGTGCACCGGCAGGCCAGAAATTGTCGTCCTCCCCCATGCGCACGATCCGTTCCGACGGGACCTTGACCTCGTCGTGCCAGATGTTGTAAGCCTCGTCATCGTCCAAGTAGACCGAGATCGTGAGCCGATCCGCGGGGATCGAGAGTACGCCCCTCAAAAACTCCCATGCCCAGTGGATCGCCTCGCGCTTGAAGTAATCGCCGAAGCTGAAATTCCCCAGCATCTCAAAAAAGGTTTCGTGGAACGCGGTCCTGCCGACGTTCTCGATGTCGCCCGTACGCATGCACTTCTGGCAGGTCGTCGCTCGCGTGAATCGGGGATCGCCCAGCCCGAGAAACTCGCGCTTGAACTGGTTCATCCCGGCGGGTGTGAACAGGACCGTCGGGTCGTTGGGCACCAGGACGTCGCTGGGGCGGCGGATACATCCCTTGGATGCGAAAAAGTCGAGGAACGCTTCGCGTAGTTCGTCTGTTTTCATGTTCATTTGACCGTCACCGGGCCCAGGTCGGTCTCGAGCGTGACGGAACCATCGTGGGTGGCGACCGCTTCGGCGAAATCTCGCGGCGTACGGATGTTCTTGCCGGCGACGCGCCGGATCAACTGGCCTTTCTTGATCCCCGCCGTCGCGGCCGGCGATCCTTCCTCGACTTCGGCCACGACGACGCCGGCCATCGATGGGTCCAGAGAATTCGGGCCGAAGGATCGATAGTTGAGCAGGTTCGTGTAGTCGACGCGCAGGCCGCGCCACGCCTTGGGCCGGTTGGTGGCGATGACCTCACCCTCGACGGGGAACTTGGCCAGGACGATGGTGCGTTCGATCGTCTCCTCGCCGCGGCGGATCTTGAGTCGAACGGTATCACCGGCGGAATGGACGTTGACCGCCAGGATCAGGGAATCGAAATCGACCACCGGCGCGCCGTCGACGGCGATGATCTCGTCGTTGACTTGCAGTTGTCCGAGCGCGGCCGGCGAGTTGAGCGTCACTTCAATCACGCGATTGGTGAAGTTATGGGGCTTTACGCCGAGCAGCCCGTATTCGACCTCCTTGCCCTCCTTGAGGGTCTGGACCGCGCGCCGGCCCAGCTTGTCCATCGGGATCGCGTAGCCGGCCATCGCGTCGAAACCCGCCGGACTCGCCGCCATCGTCGTCAGCCCAATCAGCTCGCCCTTGAGGTTGATCACCGCGCCGCCGCTCATGCCCAGGTTCAACTTGGCGTCGAGCTGCAAGAGAGTCGGATGGTTCATGAGGCGGGGGGCCTTTGTGGGCCGATTCATGTCATCGACCTCCGGATCGAGCTTGCGGGCGATATTCGACA
Source organism: Isosphaerales bacterium (assembly GCA_044450785.1). Taxonomy (GTDB): domain Bacteria; phylum Planctomycetota; class Planctomycetia; order Isosphaerales; family Isosphaeraceae; genus JBIOJM01. The sequence continues at coordinate 28,717 of JBIOJM010000011.1, read as the reverse complement.
AGATGCCCCAGCTTGCCGAGGGTGTGCCGTCGCGCGCGGCGTTGAACGAGTTGCCCAGCGCGATCAGGAAGGTCCCCTTGCGCAGGCGGCCGGCATCCCCGATCGAGAGCGGCTTGAGCCGGGGCGGATCGGCCCCCTCGCGCGCGACGGGGACGATCACGGCAAGGTCGCTCCGCGGGTCGGCCGCCAGGATTTCGGCATAGAACTCCTGCCGGTCGGCCGCGTGAACGAGCAGTTGCCGCGCCCCGCGCACCACGTGAAAGAGCGTGAGGATCTCCCCGTGGTCGCCAATCACCACGCCGGACCCGAAATCGAACGAGATCGTGCTGAACGGATCGGGGATTCGCGGCAGTCGTCCATCCAGCAGGAATTGCCGGGGCGGTTCGTGGATGTCAAGCGGCTGCTTTCGGCCGCGAACGGCTTGCGTCTCCTGCGAGTTTTCCCCCTTGGACCGAGAGATCGCAACCACCGATGGCTCGGCTTTGGAGATCGCGTCGGCCATGACCGTCTCGATCGCCGCGACGATGTCGGCCGGTGAAAGGCCCGGTGGGTCGGATGCCGGCTGAGGAGGGTCGGGCCAGGCCAACAGAAGACACGATGACAGGACAATCGAGGTCATGAGCGGGCCCTTCGTTCTCGATCCGCGGATCGGGGTGGCGTCCCTCAAGGCTCGGTTCAAACCGCACCACCCCTCCTCATATCATTTCCGGTTGGAACGCGGCAAGCAACCCGAGATCGTCAGGGCGCTCGCGAAGACGCGTACGGCTCCGGCCGGGATGAGTAACGTACCGGGCGAGAATGCCGGCCTGGGAATCGAACGGAGGCCGCGCGTTGGTGTGAGGAGTTGACAGTGCGGGACTTCCGTCCGATAGTGAATGAAACGGACCTGCTGGACGGTACCTGTCGGTGGAGACTCGATCGATGCGGCAGTTTTTGCCTTCCCGCCCAGGCGACACGACGGCCGGGGCCTGGCTCCTCTTCACCTTGCTCAGCGGCGTTCTGGTGTGGCTCGCATCGGGCGGGATTGGCCTGGTCATGGCCCAGGAGCCGGCGAAGACCGAGGCAGCCGCCAAGGATGCGCCGGCCGCCAAGGACAAGGACGATGTCGCGGCCCCCGCGGAGCCAGCCAAGAGCGCGGCAGCGCCCGCCCCGGCCGCAGGGACGACCCCGCCCGAGTCGATGAACATGCTGCAATGGGCGTGGAAGGCGTCGGGATGGATCGGCCTGTTCCTGCTAGCCCTTTCGATCTATTTCGTCGCCCTCGTGATTCGCTTGTCCATGGAGTTTCGCGTGAGCGAGGCGGTCCCGACCGCCCTGGTCGAGCGGCTCGAGGGGGCAATCCGTGACAAAAAGTTCCAGGATGCCTACGACGCCTGCAAGGACAACGACAGCTTCCTGGCCCGCCTGGTCCGGACCGGCATCGCCAACCTCCCCAACGGGCGTCAGGAGGCCAAGGAAGCCATGCAGACGGCGACCGAGGAGATCGTCACCACCCTCGAAATGAAGATCAGCTACCTGGCCGTCATCGGAACCCTGGGCCCGATGATCGGTCTGGTGGGGACGATCCAGGGAATGATCATGAGCTTCCAGGAGATCGCCACGGCCGCCGGCGCTCAGCCCAAACCGGAAAAAGTGGCGGAGGGAATCTCGAAGGCGCTCTTCATCACCCTGGAAGGAGTTTCGCTCTCGGTGCCGGCGATCTTCTTCTTCGCCTTCTTCCGCAATCGGATCGCCCAGATGACCATGGAAGCCACCCGCGTCGCCGATCGCACGATCAATTCCTTGGTCGCGGCGGCCAAGTCCGTCAAGGCGCCCTGAGCTCCGCCGGCGCCCGGGAGGTGATGTCATGGCCGCCGCGATCATGACCGAGTTGAAGGCCGAGCCGAATCTGACCCCGCTGCTTGACGTTGTCTTCCAGTTGATCACATTCTTCATGCTGGTGATCAATTTCAGCAGCGAGAACTACGACCAGCGGGTCCGACTGCCGGTAGCCGAGTCGGCTCGACCCGTCGAGGACGACCAGCGGGTTTCGGAAGATCGACTGGTCTTGAACATGGACCGCGAAGGGCATCTCTTGATCGCAGGCGAGGTTCAGCCGCTCCACAAGGCCATTCAAACGATCAAGCACCAGGCTGACCTCGTCAAGCTGAACCTCAAGGCCGGTGGCAAGAAGCTCGACGCATCCGGAAGCCTGCCCACGACGATCATCCTCCGGGCGGATCGAGACGCGACCTTCGAGTCCGTGATCAGCCTGATCAAGGCTTGCCAGTCGAACGGGTTCCGAAAGTTCAACCTCAAGGCGATGAGTTCGTAGTCGTCCCATCTTCGCGACCGCTCGCGGGCGGGGATGACGATCTGAGGGATTCATCACCGGTCCAGGGGAGGAGCGACCTTGACGGAACGCAAAAAGATACGAAGAGCCGAGGATCCCCAAATACCGGTCACGCCGATGCTGGACATGGCGTTTCAGCTTCTGACGTTCTTCGTCTTGACGTATAAACCGGCGCCAGCCGAAGTTCAGTACACGATGAACTTGCTCCCCCCTCAGCCGGCAACCTCGATCACAGCCGAGGCCCCGACCGACAAGCCATCGGACAACCTGCCGGCCTCACTCCGGACCCTACCAACCATTCTCCGGGCGGGAGAGGGGGGTCGTCTGGCTCAGATCATGGTCGGAGAGGCGACGGTCCCCACCAATCCGAAGGAGCTCGAGCTCGAGCTGGACAAATACTTCCAGAATCCCGACCTGCCGTTCGATCAGACCATCCTCAAGGTGGATCCCCGCCTCAAGTACTCCGAGCTGATGAAGGTGATGAACGCGTTCATGAACGCCTTCCTCCATGCCAAGAAGCCGCCCAACATTACCTTCGAGGAACTGGTTCCCGGGGAAGGGGGATGATCGATCGTGGAACGGCGCCCTGGGTTCTTTCATGGTTCCGAACTGCCCCGGCTCTTGATCCTGGCGCTGGTCATGCTCCTGGGCTGGGGGCTGTTCTGGCAATTCGCCCACAAGCTGCCCGAACCCGCCGAGCCGGCCGTCACCATGCCGGCGAACCCCGAGCGGGTCGTTGCCGATCGTTCCGATGAGTTCGAAACCGTCAAGGATCGGGCACCGCTCACATTCCGTGATAATGCGGCCTATTCCCTGCTGCTCTCCCGGGCTCGAGGCAAGTCGCCGGCCGAGCTCGCCGCCGTCGCTCGCCGCGACGTGGTTCTGGCTCATCTCTGGCAGAATCCCCAGGACTATCGGGGAGTCCCGATCCACCTGCTCGGCACAGCCTTGCGCGTGCTTCGCTACGAGTCCAAGCTGAGCAAGACCGGCTGGCTGTACGAGGCGTGGATCATCACGCCGGAGACGACGCGGCTTCCCTACGCCTGCGTATTCGAAGAGGCGCCCCCCGGATTCCCGATCGGCCCCAACATCTCCGAGCGAGTGGTCTTCAACGGGTATTTCCTCAAGATCATGAAATACCAGGCGTCAGACGTCGCGCGCGGGGCCCCGGTGCTGGTGGGTCGGATCGGCTGGGAACCCCACAAGCCGTCATCCCCTGAGGGGATCAACACGACCCTGTGGTGGTCGCTCGTGATCCTCGGTGTGTTGTTCTTCATTTCGCTTGCACGCTGGATCTACCAGGCCCGCCGGCTCTTCAACTCGCCGGGCGTCGCTCCTCGCCCTTCGCCCAGGGCCGCGAACGAGGAGATCGACCCTTCCAGCCTCAATGCATGGGTCCGATCCATGGCACCCGGCGACGAGTCAGACTCCGATCAGGTTGATGATGCATCGTGAATATCGACCAGAAGATTTGCATCATCTCGACGGCCAAGCGGTCACCCCGCCGGCCGGCGAAGCCGGCCACCATCATGAGCGCGCGCTCTTCGCCTTCACAGCGCTCCTGGGCGCACTGATCGCCGGCGACGCCCTGTTGAATCTGCTGGGGTGGGATAGCAGGCGCCTGCCGCTCGGTCTGTCGTTGACGCTGGTGGCGGCGGTGCTGGGGGCCGCCTACATCGTCCATGGCGCACTCCAGGCGCTCTTGCATGGGCGGATCGGCGCTGACCTCGCCCTGGCGCAGGCGTGCCTGGCGGCGCTCATCCTGGGTCAGCCGTTCGTCGCGGCGGAGGTCGTCTTCATCGCGCTCCTGGGCGAGGTCCTGGAAGCGTGGACTTTCGCCCACACGCGGCGTGCCCTGGGACGACTGGTCGACCAGACGCCGCGCACGGCCCGGGTGCGACGCGACGGCAAGGAGGTGGAAATCCCCGCGCAACAGGTCGCCGTCGGCGACCGGCTGATCGTGGGGCCGGGTGAGCGAATCGCCGTCGACGGCACCGTGGTGACCGGTCGTTCAACCGTCGACCAATCGGCATTGACCGGCGAGTCGCTGCCGATCGACAAGGGGCCGGGCGATGCGGTCTTCACCGGCACCCTCAATCAGTTCGGCGCAATCGAGATCGAGGCCGAGAAGGTTGGCGGCGACACGACCTTCGGTCAGGTCCTGCGCCTGGTTTCCGACGCGAGGCGTCGAAAAGCACAGCTTGAGAAAGTGGCCGACCGGCTGGCGCGCTACTTTCTGCCCGTGGTCGAGCTGGTGGCAGGCGCGACCCTCTTGGCCGGCTATCTGGCCGGCTGGCCGGACGTTTGGTCGCGGACGGTCGCCGTTCTGGTCGTCGCATGCCCCTGCGGCCTGGTCCTCGCGACCCCGGCGGCCATGCTCGCCAGCATGGCCTGGCTGGCGAGACACGGCGTCTTGATCAAGGGCGGGTCCGCGCTCGAGAGTCTGGCTTCGTGTGATACGTTCGCATTCGACAAGACGGGGACGCTGACCAGGGGTGTGCCCCAGTTCACCACCCTGGTCGCCGTGGGCGGCCTTTCCGAGAACGACGTGCTGGGCCTGGCGGCATCCGCTGAGGGCGCCAGCCGCCATCCCCTCGCCAAAGTTGTGATCGAGGAAGCCCGGCGCCGATCCCTGGAGCTGTTCGTCCCGCGCGACGCCACTCTCCTTCCCGGCGCGGGCGTGCGGGCTGAATGGGTGGCGCCGGACGAGTCGATCCGCAAGGTCGTGGTCGGCAACCGGCGTCTGCTCGCCGAAGCCGGCATGACGTTGGATTCATCCACCGAGGCGATCCTGGGCGAGCTCGATGCGCGCGGCGAGACCGCGCTTTTCGTCGCGGTCGACGGCGCCGTGGCCGGCGTGATCGGGGTCCGCGACGCGGTCCGAGCGGAAGCCCACGACGTGATTCATGACCTCCGTCACCGGAAGATCAAGGAAATCGCGATCTTGACCGGTGACCGGGAGCCCGCGGCCCGCGCGGTGGCCAGGCGGGTCCACGCCGGGACCGTGGAAGCGGAGCTGCTCCCCGCGGACAAGGCGCGGTGGATCGAGGAGCGACAGCAAGCCGGGCACCGCGTGGCCATGGTCGGCGACGGGATCAACGATGCGCCGGCCCTGGCCCAGGCCGATGCCGGCATCGCACTGGGGGGCATCGGCGCGGACCTGGCCGCCGAGGCCGGCGACCTGATCGTGCTGGGCGGCTCGCTCCGCGTGCTGCCGGACCTGGTCGGCCTGTCCCGAGCCACGATCACCATCATCCGGCAGAACATCATCGGCTTCGCCTTTGGATTCAACGCCGTGGCGATGCTGTCGGCCACGTTCGGCATCCTGGGGCCGGTGGCCGCCGCGATTCTCCACCAGGTCGGCTCGCTCTTGGTCTTGCTCAATTCCATGCGGCTGCTCGTCTTTGGCGATTGGCGCGAGCTGGCCCCCGTGCGGCGACTGCGCCAGCTCGGGGCATGGATCGGCCGGCTCGACGACGGCATCGACCTCGAGCGGGCCTGGGATTGGACCTGGAGCCTCCGGCGGGCCTTTCTCGCCGGCGGGTGCGCGCTTCTCTGCGCCGGTTATGCTGTGAGTGGTTGGACCGTGGTCGGCCCCGACGAAGCCGGCCTGCTCCAGCGGTTCGGCCGGTACCAGGGAATGGTCGGGCCGGGATTGCACGTGGGTTGGCCCTGGCCGATCGAGCGGGTCACGGCCTTCGCACCCGACCGGGTCCGCAGCCTGGAGATCGGATTCCGCGCAACCGGAGCAACCGAGATCGAGCCGCTGCGCTGGGAGTCGACGCACGGCCGTCCGCTCAAGGACCGAGGCGACGACGAGGCCCTTCTGCTCACGGGTGATGGCCGCTATGTCGAGCTGGCGGCGACTCTTCAGTTTTCGATCGACCCGGCCGACCTCACGTCGCTCCGCCGTTACGTTTTTGAGGTCGCCGACGGGGAAAACGCCTTGCGGCCGATCGCTGAGTCGGTCGTCCGCGACGTCCTGGGCCGGCGGCCTTTGCAGGAGCTGTTGACCGGCGGGCGGCGGGAGGCCGAGGTCGCCGCCGCGCAATTGCTTCAGGAGCGCTTGGTCGCGTATCGATTCGGCATCGTGGTCCGGGGCATCTCGTTTCAGGACATTCACCCGCCCCTGGCGGTCGTCGACGCCTACCGTGACGTCTCGCGCGCCAGCAGCGATCGCCAGCGCCGGATCAACGAGGCCAACGCCTACCTCGACCAGGCGCTGGCGGAGGCGAAGGGGAAATCCCAGGCGGTGCTTCACGGTGCCGAGGCTGCCCGCGCGGCACAAGTGGCCCAGGCCGCCAGCGGGGCCGACACCTTCAATTCCCTGCGTGAGGCGAGGCGGTACGCTCCCGCCCTGACCGATTTCCGGCTATTCTGGGACAAGCTCGCCGGAGCCCTCGCCGGCAAAGCGAAGGTCGTTCTTGACGAAGAGCCGGGGCGCCGCCGGCACCTGATCGTGCCCAACTTTCCGCTGGAAAAATCCCTGCCGGTTTTACCGCCTGTTCTGTCGGAGGAATGATGAAGCACACACTTCGTTGGATCGCGGCGCTCGGTGTGATTCTGGGCCTTGCGGGCGTTGCCGTCTCGTCGCTCATGGTGGTGGACGAGACCGAGTTTGCCGTCGTGACCAGCTTCGGCCGGATCGTCGCCGTTTACGGCGACGATCCTTCAGAGACCGGTCTGCACGCGAAGGCACCATGGCAGCTCGCTCTCAAGATTGACCGGCGCGTGAAGGTCTTCGATCCGCCTCCGCGTGAAGTGATCACGGGCGACAAGCGCAACCTGGAAGTCGCGTCGTACGTGGTGTGGCGGGTCGCGGACCCCGTCTTGTTCCTGCGTGGCTCGGGAACTCACGAGCTGGCCGAAGCGCGGCTGTACGAGCGGGTGTCGGCGGGGTTGAGCGATGCGATCGGCCGCCGCGAGCTGTCCGCGCTCGCCTCGACCGACGCGGGCCGGTGGGCGCTCGACGATCTGACGCGGGAGGTCACGAGCGCGGTTGCTCCCGCGGCGCGGAACGAGCTGGGAGTCGACGTGCTGGACGTCCGGCTGCGCCGGTTCAATCACCCGGTCGAGGTTCGACCCGCCGTCTTCGACCTGATCCGCAGCGAGCGCAGGCAGGTCGCCGCCAAGCTCCGGGCCGAAGGCGAGGCCCAGTACGTGACGATCACCAGTCGGGCCGATCGGACGCGCGACACGATCCTGGCTCAAGCCGACGCGGAGGCCCAGCGCATCCGCGGCAACGCCGAGGCCGATGCGACCCGCGTGCTCAACGAGGCCCACGCGCGCGACCCCAAGTTCTTTGAGTTCCTCCGCACGCTCGACGCGTACCGCTCGATCCTCGACGGGCAAACGACCGTCGTCTTGTCGTCGTCGAGCCCCTTGCTCAAGCTCCTGTCGCACGGGCCTTCGGTCGAGCGATCAGCAGAGCCCGCGTCCGAGTCGCGTCGCGTCCCGAACGCCGCCGGTCAGCCATGAACAAGACCCTCGCAACACTCTTGCTCGTGCTCGGAACGGCTGCCGCACTGGTCGCGGCAACGGGCTGGTGCATGGTTGCCCCCGGTGAAGTCGTCGTGGTTCGCCGCCTGGGACGTCTGGTCGAGCCGCCCTGGGGACCGGGGTTGCACTGGCGAATTCCGCTGGGTATCGACCGTGCCGACCGGGTTCGCTCCGACGCCGTGCGGCAGTTGACGATCGGGCTGGCCGGAACCGCCGGCTCCGACTTCGAGCCCTCCGCGGGCGAGGTAATGACCGGCGACCTGAACCTGCTGCGGATCCAGGCGACGGTCCAGTACCGCGTGATCCGCCCGGCGGATTTTCTGCTCCGCTCCGAGCAGGTCGAGCCTCTGCTCACGATGGCGGCCGAGGGGAGCGTCTCACGAGCGCTCGCGGCGCGCGGCGTCGACGCCGTGCTACGCTCCGATCGCCACGCCATCGCTCGCGACGTCGAGCACGATCTCCAGACCTCCGCCGACCGCTATTCGTTGGGCGTGACGATCCTCGGCGTGAGCCTGACCGACGCGCGGCCGCCCACCGAGGTCGAGGCCGATTTCGCGGCCGCCCAATCGGCCGAGAGCCGGCGGGATCGCCGGATCAATGACGCGAAGTCCTACGAGGAAACGACCGCGACCGCGGCCCGGTCGATGGCCCAGGCCAAGCTCGAAGCCGCGCACGCCGTCGCCGAGCGGACGGTCCTCACCGCCCGCGCCGAGGGCCAGCGCTTCACCGCTTTGCTGGCGGAAGCCGGCCGATCCCGCTCCTTGACAATGCGCCGGCTTTACATCGAGTCGCTGCAAGCGCTCCTGGCCCGGGTCAAGAACAAGCTGATCCTGTCGCCTGGGGATGCCGTCGACCTGACTGTCCTGGGCGCTCAGCAAGAGCCCTCAAACCGCGCGCCGAAACCGATCGTGTCGGATCCGCTCCAACCGGCCGAGCCCAGGGAAAAGTAGTGAATGGGCTTGAGGAACCAACAACGGGAATCGCCCGGATTGCCGCGGAGATATCCTCCAACGCTCTGGGCGACCGAAGAGACCACGGGAAAAATGCCTGGGCGGGCTTTCTCAGCAGCTTGGAGCGACGACCCTTGACTTTGCACTCCCAATGGATTTGCGGTAAGCTCTTCTCGAAGAATCACTACCATGACTCGCACCCTTAATGTCCCTCTCCAGATCATTGCCGAGGTCCACGAAATCGAAGGTGGCGGATACTGGGCCGAGGTGCCGCGCTTGCCTGGTTGTGTTGCCCAGGCGGAATCGATCGAGGCACTCAAGGAAAACATCGCGCAAGCGGCCGAGGACTGGTTCAATGGATCGCCCGTGAAGACCGTGGCTGAAGCCCGACAGCTCGCGAAGATTCAAGGAAGCAGCAAGCTGATCGACGAATCGTTCCCTCAGCCTTACGGCTATCTACCGCCTCCGTCGTGAACGACGAGGATGAGTAGCGGGGCAACGGCTGCGGCCCAATTCCCGATCCGCGTTGCGGACATCATCAATGCTTGCAAAGGGCGCCGGCTCAGTTTCTGCTGGAAACGCGGACGATCTCCATGACGGTGATAACCGAGATGGTGTACCGGCCAAAGGTCGCCCGATAGGCTGCGCCGTTTCCGACAACGGTCTGGTTCACGCCCTTGCCGAGTTCGGAGAAAATGTCGGTATCGATGACGGCCTTATTCACCGGGGGGCAGTCTCCAGGGCCGCTCCTCGCGAATTCTCATCGCGTCCTCGACGATCTCGTCAAGGAGCTCGGCATCTTCCCGCATGGAGCCAAGCCAAGGGTCAGGCGCGGGCTGCACGGTGGCGGCCGGTCGTTGGGCTTGCTTGAACTGCTCAAGCGCCACGCGCACCACTTGGTCCTCAGAGAGGAATCGTCCGGTGCGGACCTGGTCATGGACGAAGCGTTGCAGCTCTTCCGGTAGATGGATTTCCATGGTGGGGACGCTCCTCGGTGTCGGACGCCCTCTGGCTTCGGCGTCGATTGTTCCATCCAGCATACCGCAGGTGGCAACTGACTGGCAAAACCGGGAAGAGGAAGCCGGAATAATCGCGGGTCCGCTGCCCTGGTTTTGGGTCTGGACGGTTGAAGTAGTCTGGATCGACCACGTCGCTTCCTGCATCTCAGCATACTTTCCCAATCCGCCAAGGCCGGCTCCTTCGTCCCGAGTCGCGATCGGTTGACAGGATGCAAGGCGGTCTCGGTTCCCGAGTCGGAGAGCGGAGGCCTCGGCAACTCCCCAGGCACGTCGTAGAATCGATACCGTAACGACTTGTCCACGCGGTTCACGATCCGAGCCTGGCTGGACGGAACCGAGTCTTGGAACGGAGGCGACCGATGACGACAAAGAGCCAACCCAAGCAAGCGAAGGAGACGGAGGCCGCGGCAACCGCCAGCCCCCTTCCGTTAGCGGAGGAAGTGAGAACCTACGAGGCCCACCTGCCCGGGTGGGCCAATCGCGAGGGCCAATTCGTCGTGATTCGAGGTCGAGACGTTCTCGGCTTCTACCCACGCCATGAGCAGGCGTTGGAGGCTGGCTATGACCAGCTCGGAAGTGGCCCCTTCCTCGTCAAGCAAATCCTTGCTCACGAGCCGATCTATCAGCTTGGCCACATTGAGCTCTAATGCCCCACTTCACCGTGATGATCGGCGCGGACCGACCAGTGATCGACTTGGGGGTCGCGGTTGGTCGGTCCTGGCAGCGGCGGCTCGCGACTCAAGGGGCCGTTGTGCCGCCGGCAACGACTGTCCGGGCCTTGATCGACACAGGGTCGGACCTTTCGGTCGTTCACCCGCAGATCCTGCATCAGCTCGGCGTGCAGGCGACCGGCTCGATCCGGATCCGGCGGCCGGGCGCGGTGGGTGGTTTTCGCCCCGCCTCGCTGTCCGACGTTCAGTTATCGATCGGCGGCCTCAGTCCCGGTACACTCTGGGTCTCGACGCTGGTGGTCAGCGTGGCCCCCTCCACACTGACGGTCTTCGCGTTGGTCGGTCGGGATGTCCTGGAGCACTGCACGCTGTTCTACAACGGGCCGCGGCGCGAGCTGACTCTCTCTTATTGAGTCAGACCATCGTCCCGGATCTTGGCCGGTTGCGAACGTGTAGGGCGAACACCGAATAACGATTGTTTCGGTGCCTTCGTTATCGCGGGCACTGCATCAGGACCATGAGCGGTCGGATTCCGGACGCGGGAGTTGGGACGTTGAGAATGGGATGACTCTCGCCCCCTGGAGACCAACCAGACGGATGTCACTGGACCGGCCGATAGGGATGGGCCACGACCTTGTTGCGGGCATAGGTCGACAGAAACCCTCGGTCACGCTATTTTGCCAAGAAAGGGCTGACGAGGAGTTGGCCACGTGGCTGGACCCCTAAGATCCCCCTGGTACCATTCTTGAATTGGATGAATATTGCCCCGCCCCTATGTAACAGATCAATGTGACCGGGTTTGTGCCTGTTAGGCCCTTATCGGCCGCGCATCGACAATTTGTTGTCGATGTTTCGTGAACCGATCGCCGGTCGGACCCGGCTCCAACACCAACCCGACGCGCCAGCGAGGGGTCTTCGATTATGCTGAACGGGTTGAAGATCCCTCGCTGGCGCGTCGGGTTAGTACGCGGGAACTGCCCCGCAGGGGCCACTTTTTCCGGGCGAAGTCCCGGCAAAAGCGTAGCTTCTACCTCCGTAACTTCTCTGCGCCGTGCGCGCATCTTTGGGCGGGAGTGGTTCCCGCGGAAACGATGCGTAGGGTGGGTCGAGCCGCGACACGTCGCGGCGAGGCCCACCGGGAGAGCCGTGGCGATCTACGACCTGTTGCGGCTCTGCCGCGTTAGGTAATGCAAGGGGGAAGCGTCACAGACGACGATCATTCCCGCCGACTCCCCCGCAAGAAGGCCCGTTGTTGCTCGAACTCCTCGAGCGTCAGGTCGTATCCCACGCCGTACCGCTTGAGCACGCCGTCGGTCTCGTAGTCGTCCAGCCCCAACGCTTCCCCGAGCTGGTGCTGCGTAATTCTGTGCTCACGGTATAGCTCCACAAGGAACGCTTCCCGTGCCTTGTGGTTAAGGTCCGCACCGTTGGTGCGAATCTGCTGCTCGATGTCCTGCGGTAGCTCGAAGCTGATGGTCATAATCTATTCCTCATTTGTTCTGAGGCTTCTCTCCGCCCCCCATCATTGTATCCTTGATTCCCTGCTCATGTCCCCTCGCTCGAGGCAGGGAGTCGACGTGCTGGACGTCCGGCTGCGCCGGTTCAATCACCCGGTGGAGGTTCGTCCCGCCGTCTTCGACCTGATCCGCAGCGAGCGCAGGCAGGTCGCCGCCAAGCTCCGGGCCGAAGGCGAGGCCGAGTACGTGACGATCACCAGTCACGCCGATCTGACGCGCGACATGATCTTGGCCGATGCCGTCGACGTGACCGTCCTGGGCGCCCAGCTAGACCCGTCGCAAAGTGCTCCGAAACCGGTCGTCTCCGATCAGCTCCAACCCGCGAAGCCCAGGGAGAAGAAGTGACTGGGCTCGAGGAACCGGCAAGATTGCGCCTCTCTGCCCCCACGATTTTGGCGGTTGTCTGTTGACGATAACACCGGTTATCGTCGGCCGTGGAAATGCCGACCCGGCGTATGCGATGTTAAGTTCAGAGTTAGCCCACCAACCGACCCTGCGAGCTGCCCAGTGCCGCGATCACAACGAGAATAGCGGCCATCGGTCCGGGACCGACTCGGGTCGCCTGTTGAGGAAGGCGGCGAATGACTCCCCGCTCGATCGTCCCTCTTCGCCGCCAGCGGCGCTCAATCTCACGGCCGGGTCACCGATGATCAAATAGTTCTTTGCATCTCGAAGTGATGTTTTTAATTTCGTGATTTCCATATTGTCTCTGACCGCTCCCAGTTCCTGCTCTTGGAGGACCCCGACGAACTCCGAGGCCAACTCGACGTAGCGGCGGTTGAAATCTTCCATGGCAAATCCAACAGGGCATCCCTCGATGAGCCGTCGGAGGGCATTCGCGAACACCCCGATGTTCCGCCCGACCCCGCCTTCCATGAAGGAGTAGTTCCAGCACCGATCGACCCGGCCGATGACGGCGAGGGCGCCGCCCCGGGGGTGGCCGAGCAATCGCTCGGGCAGTCGCGTGAGGAACGACCTGGGGGCCAATTCCTTGGCGTTGGCGGTCTCCCAAGAATTCATAGTGTACTCGTCCAGGCGGGGTACTCCGGCGCTGAAGCAGGACCAAAAGAACGAGATGAGCCCCGAGACCTGCGCCTCGTCCGGGACGTCGGAGGCCGCGAAGAAGAACTCTGGCGGGATGGCTTTTCCCCACGTAGAGCCAGGCCAATCCTGGCACAATAAGGCGCCCTGGTTCGCCAGTTGCATCTCGTGGCCGTTGGGCCAGGCCATGCCGTGGCAAGCTGTGAAGATGAGCGAGGGTGTCTCGTCACCGCCGAGTAATTGGCCAAGTTTGGACTTGGTCGCGCTCTCGCCCATGACCGTGCGTACGTCCCACTGGGGCTTGCTCACTTTCAGCCAGTCGGCGAGCGGACCGATCAGGTGATCGGCCGTCATGGCGGTTGTCCGGTCGTCCGGGTTCTTTGCCCCGAAGAAGACCGCCCGCCGGGGCAAGCGGGACGGCCGGGTCTCGGCTTCGACTACACTCCGGGCGTAGCGGGCGTACTCTCCGACTGTCTCGAAGTGGATCCGGCCGACGGCATATTGCACGTCGAGCAGGTATTGGAACGAGAACGGGATGGTCTCGGGATCGGCCACGATTAGGAGGTAGTAGGGCATCCTGTCGGGGTCGGCCGGCCCGCTCCCTACCTTGTGGCGGGCGAGGAACGCCCGCTTAGTCTCGCCCGGCCTGACAGCGTCGCGACCGACGTATTCTCGATAGAAATGGGGCCGCTTGCCGGTCGCCTGGTTCTTCCGGAGCTCGAGAAGCGGCGCGAGCGCCTCGCGAATCGCAGCCTGGCGGGCCCGGGCCTCGTCGTCGACGCCCACGGGAAAATCACCCCCCAGCCGACCTCGTCCAGGTTCGTCCAGCGCTGTTCGAATCGGAGCCGGTCCTCCTGTTGCTGGAGGATGTCGCACGCCTGGACGTAGCCCTTCTCCAGCTTGTTGAGGGCGAATCGGGGCACCCCGAGGAGCGACTTGGCTGTCCTGAGCCGCTCGCCGCGGTGCAACAGGTTACTCTCACGGCGCCCCTGACCGTCCCACTCCAGGGCGGCTCCGCGGATATCTTGGCGGAGCCGCAAAGCGGCCCGGTCCTCGTCGAGCCATCCGCGGAGCAGGGGCCAGTGGCGGATCAGCGTCTCATGGGCCACCTCAACCTCTTGGAGGCCGTTGGTGACCACCAGCCGGGCGTCGGCCAGTCGCTGAACGAGCCGCACGACCGCGGATGGATCGCTCTCGTCGGGCAGGAGTTCTTTGAAGCCGACGCGCTGGCGGGTATCCCGGTACGCGCCGTCAGGCGACGCGGCTTCATCCACGCGGGTCAGCCGGAGGAACAGCGCGCGCGCCTTTTCGCGGTCTTCCTTCGACAGTCCCGCGTATACCGCGTCGGCGGTCACGGCGATCGCCCGCTGCACACCGCCGATCGCCTGGTATTCCTCGCCCCGAAGCCAACGCCCGTGCCGACGTATCCACAACTCCAGCAGCGCGTGCTGGAGCAGCGGCATTGCGCCCGGTTCGTTTGGCACATCGGCGAGCACTGTCCCGACCAAACCCGTCTCGAACCGCAACCCGACCGCGCCGACCTGGCATGACATGGCCAAGCGGAGTTCGTCGGTCGTCAGGGGCGGGATTAATTCCTGATGCGCCAGCATCAATTCGCGCAACGCCCGGTGCGGGGCGCAATCGCCCCAGAAGTCGGCCCGCATCGTCACGACCACGCGTCGCGTCTTGGCCAGGGCTAGCAGTCGATCGAGAAACTCCAGCCGCGCCCCGTCGTCGTTGCAGAGCGTGAACACCTCCTCAAACTGGTCGACGACCACCACCGCCGGCTGGTCGGCGATCCCCGCCATGGCCTGGCTAAGGCTCCCCGAGGGGTCGGAGCCCGGCGTCAGGTATCCGAGCTCCAGGTTCGTCTCGCTCTCCTGTAACGCGGGGACGAGGCCCGCCAGGACCACCGACGACTTTCCGCTGCCGGAAGGGCCGAGCACGGCAAGGAAGTTATGCTCCCCGAGCCGCGCCCGCATCCGGTCGATCCATACCTTCCGCCCAAAGAAGAACGCGCGGTCCCCCGGCCTGAACGCCTCCAGCCCCTTGAAAGGGCAGCGCGCGTCATACGACGGTACCGCCTGGCCGTCGGCCAGTGCCTCAAAGGCAAGATCGGTCGTCTCCAGGCAGAGCGCATCCACGGCGGCCAGTGCGTTCTGGCGCTCGGCGCGGCGATCGGGGCTCAGTTGCTGCGGGTCGGCCCCGAGTGTGCCGCGCAGGGTCGCGGCGTGCCCCCGGAAAGTCCCGATCAGCGACGGCGCCCGTTCGGGCAACAGCGTCTCGAATCGTTCCAGACCCTTGGCGAGGTCGCCGTCGGTCAATTGCCCATCCGGCGCCAGGCTGAAAAGCGGGCGGCCGCCGAGCCGGCTGAACAGCGCCGGGACGGGCACCTTGATGTCGGAACGCTCGGCGAGCCCGGCGTATGATTCGACCAACGCCCGGTCCGGCTCCCCGTGCTCGCGGAGTCGGCCATAGAACGCCGCCCCCAGCTTCAAGGCCGACTCGACCCGCACTGGGTCGGTCATCGCCAGCACCGCCGGCACTCCCAGTTCCCGCACCAGCCGCTGGCCCAGCCCGCCCAGGCCTCCCTCGGCCTCCGGGGAGGCCGACTCGCAGCAGCTCAAGAACACGAAGTGCGGCAGCCCTTTCCCCTGTTGGATCTTGCGGAGCCGGCTGATCAAGCGGGAGGCGGTCACTGGATCGATGGCCCCGTCCTCCCCGTCAAGGAACAGCACCGGCTCGCGGTCGTCGCTCTTGTAGCACCCGTGACCG
Source organism: Isosphaerales bacterium (assembly GCA_044450785.1). GTDB lineage: Bacteria > Planctomycetota > Planctomycetia > Isosphaerales > Isosphaeraceae > JBIOJM01. The sequence goes on along the minus strand of JBIOJM010000011.1, from coordinate 12,913 downwards.
ACGATGTGCAGCAGCGTGTACGGCGCCGAGGTCAGCGCCTCGCAGAGCGCATCCAGTGTCGGTTTGCCGACCGCCTTTGGGTCCTTGCCCAGCAGGTCGGAGTGGATCGGACCGAGCGACCCGAGCACGGCGCGGGTCGCGGCGTCGGCATCGAACGGTGCGAGCCGGAAGCGGTTCCCCGGCTCGGGGTTGGCGACGAGGATCAAGGCCTGGAGGTCGTTGCGACTGATCGGGGGGAATGGGCGGTCGGTGACGGCGATCAGATGGATCGAGAACGGCACACGCTGGTCGAGCGCCACGGGCTCCCAGACCTCGCCCTCGAGTGGGGCGCAGAGCCTCTCCCAGCGGAGCAGCCTGAGGTCCTTGTCCTCGACGCAGAGCAAGACGTGCAGGCCGCGGTCGCCCTTCTCCCGCGCCTTCTGGAACGCGTCGCGGATCGCGCCCTGGAACAGGGCCTGGCCGAGCCGGACGCCGTACTCGTCCGGGTCCGCCGCCGCGAGGGCCTCCCTGTCGAGCCCAAGGACCCCCTCGGCGCGGACCGGCAGGAACGCGCCTGGGGCCGTCCGCTCGGCGACGACTGGCCAGCGACCGGCCGACCCGTTCTGGATCGTCAGCTCGAACAGGTGCGAGACCATGAATCCCTCGATTCGGAAGTGTGATCGGAACTGAGACAGTTTGATGACATCTGGGCGATCATGCAATGCACCTCGAAAGCGAGCGGAAGGTTCGATGGCCTGGTTCAGGAGCAGGTTGCAGGCGTCCTGATCGTGACCGGCGTTCAGATCGGCCCTGATCGCTTCGGCGTCCTCGTCGTCGAGGAGGACCCAGACGCCCGTTACTGACTGAGTCAACCACCGCCGCATATCGTGCTGCAGGAGGTGCTTCGGGATCAAGTCTGCCTGGTGGGCCTTACGGCTGCTCGGGATTGATAACGGCCATGCCCTCGAGCGAGGCGATGTCACAGAGTCGTTGGTCGGCGCAAACGAGCTGATCGATGGGGGCGATCTGATGGAGCCGAAGGGCGACGGCCAGTTGGACCGCGTCGAGTGTCCGCAGTTGACCGGTCATCCCGTGCTGGCCAATGAGGGTACAGGCGAGCTGATAGTGCGCATTGTCGAAGAAATAGCGTGGCATCAGAAGCGGTCCGCTCGCTCTTCCTCGATGATGACACGCGCCATCGAGTCCCTGATCGTGAAGGTCGCCTCAAGGACCTCCTCCAAGGTAACACTGTCGTCGGCTTCTCGGGCGCAGTATTCGACAAAATCATGGTCGATGAGGTCATCAAGCGTCGGCCCGGTCTTTCGGCCGTCATCCTCCTGGTCGCGGAGCCGCTTGAGGGCCGCTTCGATCACGGCCTCCTCCGAGGGGTACTATCCGTTCTTGATCTTCTTCTGTACAAAGTCTTTCAGCTCATCGGTAAGGGAAACGTTCATCGGCCAAGCCTCCGCTCGAAATGGGACCGCCCGCGTCACAAATAACCAGCATACAGCAGGTGGCTCCGCTCTGGCAAAACCGTGAAGGTCAGGGTGGCGACGGGGCGCTCTCCCGGTGAGAAGGGGCCTCGCCCACCCGCCACAGGTTCAGGTCCGCCAGTTGACAAGCACAAGAGGATGCCCGATCTGCTGGATTCTCTGATAGTGGGACGTGTTTCCCGTTACAAGCTCCAAGCCACTCTGCAGGGCGACGGCCGCACTCATCGGGTCGGCCCGTCCAATGGGTTGGCCGACGCACTCCAGTTCACCATCGATGAGGGCCTTATTCACCGGGGGGCAGTCTCCAGGGCCGCTCCTCGCGAATTCTCATCGCGTCCTCGACGATCTCGTCAAGGAGCTCGGCATCCTCCCGCATGGAGCCAAGCCAAGGGTCAGGCGCAGGCTGAACGGTGGCGGCCGGTTGTTGGGCTTGCTTGAACTGCTCAAGCGCCACGCGCACCACTTGGTCCTCAGAGGGGAATCGTCCGGTGCGGACCTGGTCATGGACGAAGCGTTGCAGCTCTTCCGGTAGATGGATTTCCATGGTGGGAACCCTCCTCGGTGTCGCACGCCCTCTGGCTTCGGCGTCGATTGGTCTTTCCAGCATACCGCAGGTGGCACCTGACTGGAAAACCGGGAAGAGGCAGCCCGAATAATGGCCAGGTCGGGCTTCACCCGGCAGCTCAGGCCAGGTATTCCTCGACTCGCTGCCTCAGGGCCGAGACGTAGGTTGCCACGCCGTTCAAGTTTTGCGCGTGGAGGTTCCGTTGGAGCTGGACGATTTGTGCGTGCACCTTCTTCAGCTCGCGTTCCCGGTCGGATGCGATATCCTGATCCTCGCCGAGGCGTGGTTCTGATTCCGATGCGTCCGTAGCCCGCACGAGGTGGTGTGCCCGAACGGCCAGCTCGCGGAGCTTTGCGCTGAGCTTTGCGGGATCGTGTTCGCCGCTCCCCTGGTCACGCCGGGGTGGTTTATAGAGAGTCGGTTGTGCTTGTCTTAAAATCATCGCGCGTGCCTCTCAAATTCAGGTCCCGTTCCAGTCTAGCTCGGCGCCGTATTGTTGCTGGTTATTCGTTCCGCAGTGTGGATTCTTGGGTCCTCAGCCCCGTGTCGCTCCGCCAACGCACCGCAAGTACTGTTCAGACGGATCGGAGTGGCGGAGAGTTCGCGAGATTCGATCGGAAGAGGTCCTCGGACCGGCGCAAACTCTAACACAGACAGCGAATGGAGCATGCATGGAAGCGTCATGCCGAGCGCTGGATCGAGGTAGGCTGACGGGCGCGGAGCCACTGGCGGGCGACCGCGCTGTCATCGAAGGGGATCACGCGGTCGGCGAGGATCTGGAAGGCTTGGCGGCCTTTACCGGCGATCAGCACGACGTCGCCGGTACGGGCGTCGGCCAGGGCGGCCTCGATGGCGACCCGGCGGTCAGGCTCGACCCGGACTTTACCGGGACGCCGGAAACCAGCCAGCAGCTCGTCGAGGATTTTGTCAGGGTCCTCGGTGCGAGGGTTACTGATCGTCAGGATCACGCGATCAGCGCCGGCCTCGGCGGTCTCGGCGAGTTCTCGGCGGTCGGCGCGGTCGCCGCGCCCCTCCGCGCTCAAAACGCAATGAACACGTCCCGCGGCGACAGCCCGCAACACGGCCAAGGCTTCGCCCAGAGCGGCCGGGGTCTGAGCGGCGTCGATTCGGACGTCAAAATCCTGGCCCTCGTCGACCGTCTCAAGGTGGCCTGCAAGAGGCTGGACCGCCTCTAATCCAGCCACAACGGCGGCGCGGTCGATCTGGAGGGACCAAGCCAACGCCGCTGCTGCCAGGGCACAGGTCGCCGCCCCTGGGCCGACCAACGGCAGATGCACGGCCACCTCGCGGTCGAAGCCGTGCACCACCATGCGCGTACCCGACCGATCGGACTGCACCAGCCGCGCCGAGACGTCGATGACCGCGCTGGGGGTCGCCATCGGTTGCAGGGCGAAGGCGACCCGACGCGCATCGAGGTTTACCCCACCCAAGATTTCGGCGTTCGGGTCGTTCGCATTGACCACCGCCACACCCCCTGGCACAACCTGGCGAAAGAGCTTGGCCTTGGCCCGGCGCTTCGCAAGCAACACCTCGCGCGGGAAGCCAGGCGGCACGGCGGCGTCGGTCACAACCGCCGCTTGAAAGGACACACTTTCAAAGCTACGGTGCGAGAGCGCCTCGCTAGAGACCTCGAGCACGACCCCCTTGCACCGACGCTCGAGGATCTCGGCCAGCAGGATCGCCAGACTCGCTGCCCCGGGCGCGAAGGCGCCGGCCTCATGATCGCGCATCGCCAACGGCGAGCTGAAGGCACTCGCTCCGCTACCGCTCCGGCCGGCCAGGGCATCAAACCCGGCCCCCAGTGTGCGGGTTGTGGTCCCGTCGCAGAAGCCCAGCGAGCCAACGAGTCCGAACCGCGCACCCGCGGCCTCGAGGATCGAACGCGCCATCAATGCGGTCATCGTTTTGCCAAAGCTGCCGGTAACTCCCAGGGTCACAAGCTGGTGCGACGGGTCGCCTGCTAATGCCTGGCAGATCCGCGCGAAAGCCGCTCGAGCGTCCGGTACGACGACTTGGAGCCGCCCTGCTTGGGGGCAGGGGCGTTCCACCACAACCCCCGCCGCGCCTCGCTCCAGAGCCTCACGCACAAAATCGTGTCCGTCGTAACCCGGTCGCCCCTCTCGGACCGCGACGAACACCTGACCGGGGTCCAGGCGGCGATGATCATCGGTGCAGCCGGAAACTTCCCAGTCCAAGGACCCCATGAACTTGGCCTCGGGCAGTAGCCGCCGTAGGCTCACCGAGGGAATCCCCCGTTGGGGCAGACGGTCAACGAACCAGCGCGCCATTGGCTTACGCCTCCTTGCCTCGCCTTGTCTCGCTCGCGGCCGCCGGTCGCGGAGATCGGGTCAAACCCAACCGCGGCGCGCCATCCCTCGTCCGATCGAGGAAGCGTCCGGAGTCGGTGAATTCCGCTCCTCTGACCGTCCGTTCAGCCGCGGCTTGTTTCGTGGTCAACCCGCGACCGTAATCCGCGAGCCGTCCATCCGCCTCGTTCCGTCGCGCTGGATGCCTCGCCTGAATCGACGCGGCATTCTTGGCCAAAGCCCGAAAAAAGGCAATGCCAGACTGAGTCACTTGCCGAAGTTGCAATGTCTTCGACCGGGTTGCGGCGACCGGCTGAGTGGAGCATCGCCCCCAGGCCGAAGACCAGGAGTACGGCGGGCAAGATCAGGTTGCCGTACGCCTGGGCGAGGAGCGGCATGGGCACCGCCAGGGCAGGGACCAAGACCACAGCCGTGATCCAGGCGACCTTCAGCCGGTGCCGCGGCGCGCCCTTCGGCTCGCTGATCACGAGATGCAGGGCCAGTGTCGTCGGATAGATCAGCCAGACATAGGCGTAATTGAACGATAGCGGGGAGAACATGACGGTCAGCAAGGTGACCAGGGCAAACTCCAGAGCGTCAGTCTGCCGAGTTCGGCGATTTGCCGGAGGGAGCACCGCCGCGACGAACAGGCAAATTGCCAGGATGGACGCCAGGGTGATCGCCGTCACGGTGCGGAAGTCCAGACCGATGAAGTTAACCCTCCAGGCGGCCCGCAGCTCGGGTTCGGCGCCTTGGAGCGCATCATTCCACCGGAGAGCTCGTCCGGCGGTCCCCGCACCGATGCCGGTAATCGCGGCACCGGGACTTGCTGCCGTACCTTCATCGGGAAGAGCGCTCTTGGCGGGAGCGGTGGGATGATCCTCGGCGTGTGGCTTCAAGAAGGAGAGCAGGTCGGTCGAGGGGTCGACCGGAGGCAGGCGGTTCGGCGGCATCGGGCCGGTCTGGGCTGCGTGCGCCCTCCGCGATAAAACCGCCTCGCCGTCGGCCGGCACGTCGCGCAGCAGGCGATGAGCCAGGGCCATGATCGACTGATTCTTGTAGCTGTACGACCGGATCGGGCGCTGCGCGATCCCGTAGGAATTGTAGGTGAAGACCATACCCTGCGACCAGACAATCAGATCGTCGAGCGCTTGAGCGGGCGTACGAAAGGGCAGAGGAGCGATCAGCAGCCAGCCGGCCAGCACAACGACCGTCGACGCCGAGGCGGTCCACATCCGACGGTAGACCAGGTAGCCCAGGACCAGGATCGGGAACGCCTTGATTGCCGCGGCCGTGGCCACGAGCGCTCCGGCCCCGACGTGCCGCCCGCGCCGGAGGCAGGCAAACGCCCCCAACAGAATTGCCAAAAGCAGCAGGTTCGGCTGACCCAGCAAGTAGATGTTGTGAATCAGCACAATGATGGCAAGCGAAGGGACGATCAGAACCAACGGGTGCGGTCGTGTCCCAGGGTTGACCGCCAACCAGCACGACAGCGCGATGCAGGCCAGCCACGCCGCCGAATTCACGAGGACAAGCGCCAGCAGCAACCCTGTTTGGCCCAGCATGCTCACACATGCGAGCATCGCCGCGGCGGACGGAGGGTACATGAACGGGAAGAGCCGGCCGGTCTCGGGCCGAGGGTAGACATCCTGCCCCTGACGCACCGCCAGGCCCACCTGGTACCACAGGCCATAGTCCTTCGTCGGCAGACCGAGAAATAGGTTTGCAATCGGGAACGCCGAGAAAACCAGCATCGTCCCCAGCATCGCCACCCACCAGGCGCGCTCGATCCGAGCCCACCCCGCGGGCGTCTCGGTTCGCACCCTGTCGCTCTTGGCTTTCGTTCCGGCTGCGCTCGGGCCTGCACTCGTCGCGTCGTCGCGACGGAAGGTCGGCGCGCTCGCCGCCGCGTGGTATCCTCCGGTACCTGAGGCAGGTCCTGCAACTCCGTTCGCTTGATCAGACGTCATGTCGGTCGGCTCTCCACTCGGAACTCACAATTCGTGCGAATCCTAACCGACATCGGGATTTTCGAGAACCTCAAAGCCGGCTCTTCGAAACAGGGCTAAGCAGAGCCGCAAACCCGGCGGAAACCCCGATCTCCTCGGCTGCGGCTTGGACGGAACGAACCGGATATCTCAGGTTCGCCCACCGCAACACTGCTTGACGCCACGTTCGTTCGGCGAATCATCAAAGAGTCTGGGCCTGTGCTCAGGCGAGTATTGTCCCTGACAAAGGCAGTCCGGCCAGCGTCCGGGCCTGATTCTTCGGGCCGATATGCGTGCAGGTCATCGTCTGCCCATCAAACAGAACCTGACGTGGCTATTCCCGTAACGGAGTGCATAAGATGGATATCGTCACGGTGAGAGAGCACCCAGAGCCAGCGGGGAGCCGCGATGAGCAAGTTCTTGGGCCGGTTTGTCATTTCCGATCCTGCCGTGTGTCACGGCCGGCCCACGTTTCGCGGTACGCGCGTTTTTGTAAGCGATGTTTTGGATGACGTTGCGCGCGGGATGGCCTGGGAGGCCATTATCGAGCGGTGGCATGGGTCGATCTCCAAGGAAGCGATCGCCGAGGCGGTTCGGCTGGCTCGCGAGGCAAGGATGAAAACAGCCCGCTCGAGACCTGCGAGCGCCCCGACGCCTGGCTCTGTGAGCTGACATTGCAAGAAACGGCAACCGAGCCCGCATCCACGACTGCCGTCGGTGCTGCTTCCACACGGCGAGAATCGGCATCAGAAGCCGGGCCGGTCGCGATCGCCGTCGCGGACGCGGTCGGCGCCTCCCAGCCTTCCGCGGATTCCGGTCCAACCTCTAGCGTCGCCGCCCCAGTCGCCGCCCCGCGGCGTCTGCATGCGATGGCGTCCGACCAGGGGTTTCTGCCGATCGAAGTCGAGCACTATGTCATGCTGCTGGATTGGACGGGACGGGAACTGCGCGCGGACAAGCGCGGCGCGATTCCGGATCACCTGGCCCCGATCGTGGAGCGGCTGGGGCTCAATCGATCGAACTGGGTGGAAACCGTGCGCGGCTTCGGTCGACTATTCAAGCAGGCGGCGGGCCGATCGAGCTCACTCGTCGATGCCGCGGCACGCCGCTCGCGGCGCTGGTTCCAGGGCAAGGCGGCCGCTCGAACCGCCTTTGTGTAGGCCACTGGCTCGACACCGAGCCCTCAACAGACATCTTCATGACGCTTTCACTCGAAGAGCGCGGCCGGCTTGCGCGCTCACCTCGTTGCCCGGCGCCGTGCCGACAGGACAGGACGAACCGTTCTACGTCTCACGTCAAGTGACCACGCCCATACGATGGTCATCTTGAAAAGCTCGGTCTCAGACCGCCTCGGGGCTCCGAGAGCGGGTGTGCTGGCCGGTTGGTCCGACCGACGAGTTCATGGGTGTCTGAATCCCTGGGTGTCTGAATCCCCTGCATTCCTGAAGCTCGTTTCGATTCATCGAATCACTCCGAAGGATCTGTCCATCCCGGAAGCCGCCGACGAATTCCACGATAATTACCTTACTCATCTCTTCGGGCGTGAGACTCAGTTTTCTCTCTTCAGCCATGATGATTCCCCTTCAGGGACAGTAGGCTCCGGTGCGCGAACTTGACAACTGGAAGGAGGATTCGGAGTGTTTTCAGGTGGGACACCGAGCTGGCCCTGTTCAGTCCCCAGTGCATACAATGGGGATTTGCGAGCGAGCTGACCGTTCGTGGGTCAGCCCTGTCGGGCAATCCAAGGCTGCCGACTTGATCGCCTTCCTCCGCAACCCCGACGCCCTCACGCCCCCGAAGGCCAACCGATGAGCGACCGCCCCGATCCCTCTCCCGCCGACCCCACCCGCCGCACGTTCCTCGCCACGATGGCAGGCGCCTCGGGCGCGGTGCTCCTTCCAGGGCCGGGCGGTTCGACGGTCCAGGCGTCGGCGGCCGCAGCCGAGCCGAACCTGATCCGCGACGAGAACCGGAAGTCTGGCGCCCTCGACTGGCAACTGACCCGTGTCCGCCCCGACAAGGGCGGGTTTCGCTCCCCCTGGGTCGAAGGCTATTGTTCGAAGCAGAGCGTCAAGGCCGGCGAGACGATCGACCTGATGGTCTCGACCGAACCGCCGCGGCGGTTCACGATCGAGGTCTTCCGCACCGGCTACTACGGCGGCCGGGGCGCCCGCCTGATGACGTCCCTCGGCCCCTTCCCGGGCAAGGCCCAGCCGGTCCCGGAGCCCGGTCCGAAAGACCTCCACGAGTGCCGCTGGGAGCCCACCACCCGGCTCGAAATTGCCGCCGACTGGCCAAGCGGCGTATACCTCGGGCGCCTCACGACGATCCCCGACCGCGCCTCCGAACCGTACTGGCAGAGCTACGTCGTCTTCATCGTCCGCGACGACCGGCCCGCCGACGTCCTGTTCCAGTGCTCGGACAACACCTGGCAGGCGTACAACCGCTGGCCGAGCCATTACTCGGTCTACACCCACCCTAAGGGGACGCAAGGCCCCTGGGCCGACATCAGCTTCGACCGGCCTTACAGCCGAGAGGCGCAGCACGACGCGATCGTCAATGACCCACTCACGTTCGGCTCCGACGAGTTCCTCCCGTTCGAGTTCCCGCTCGCCTACTGGCTCGAACAGCACGGCTACGACGTGACCTACTGCGCCAACAGCGACATGCTCACGCCCGAACGCGGGCTGAAATGCCGGACCTTCCTTAGCGTCGGCCACGACGAGTACTGGGACATCCGCCAGTTCCGCAGCGTCGAGGCGCTGCGCGACGCCGGGGTGAGCCTGCTGTTCCTGTCGGGCAACGCCGTCTGCTGGGTCACGCCGTTCCGAGCGTCGAGCGACGGCCGGCCGAACCGGATCATGTTCCGGGGCGGCCCCTACGGCGCGGAGAACGCCTACGCCCGGCAGCGGCAAAGGGACAACGGCCCCTTCCCCGAGCGCGGGCCCGACGAAGGGTTGCTGATGGGCGTGCGGAACGTCGAGCCGGTCAACGGCGGCGGCGACTGGGTAATCGTCCGGCCCGACAACTGGATCTTCGAAGGCACGGGGGTCAAGGCGGACGACCGCATCCCGGGCCTGATCGGCTGGGAATACCACGGCGACCCGGCCGCCATCCCGGGCCTGGAGGTCGTCGCCGAGGGGACCGCCTGGGTAGGCGGCGAGACCCCCCAGAAGTGGGCCGCGACCATCTACCCCGGGCCGAAAGGCTACTTCGTCTTCAACGCATCCACGATCTTCTGGGTCCAGGGGCTTGCCTCCCCGCCCGGCCACACCCTCCCCTGGTCGCACTGGTCGCGCCCCCACGGCCCTGACGAGCGCGTCCAGCGCATCACCCACAACCTCCTCCGCCGCGCGCTTCGGCGCGACACCTGATCCCGGACCTTCAGCGGCGGCCGGCCTTATGTGTTCGTCAGTTCAGTATTGGTTCATCTGGACAGGCAGACGCACTGATTTCGAGGAAACTGATGTATTGCATTTCCAGGGCTCCCGATCTCACAATTGCGAGGTTGGATTCCTTCCTTTCTGGTTGAACCTGCATCCTGGACGATTGCCACAGAGAGGATACCATGCACCTGATCAAGGGACGTCATTACGCGCGCCAGGCGTCGCGGCCCGCACGCGCTCGAAGCCACTCTTCGCCCCGTTGCGAATACCTGGAACCGCGGTGTCTGCTCTCAACCGCTACTCCGGAGAACCTGTCGAACATCATGGCGACGCCTTCGGCAGTGCTTTACGCACCAGGGCAAATCAGGACTGTCTATCGAGTCAACTCGCTACCGAATCAATATCAAGGTGCCGGAGAGACAATCGCGATCGTCGATGCTTACAACGATCCCAAGATTGTCAGCGATCTCGCCACCGCCGACGTCTATGCCAGCATCCCGGCTCCTCCGAGCTTCACCATCATCAACCAGAACGGCGCAACCTCGCCCCTGCCCGGCGGAAATACCGGCTGGGGTGTCGAGATCTCCCTCGACGTTGAGTGGGCGCACTCCATCGCCCCTGCCGCAGACCTACTGCTCGTCGAGGCCAATTCGAACTCTCTGGCCGACTTGCTGAAGGCAGTCGACACAGCAGCGAGTTACCCACGGGTTTCCGTGGTCTCGATGAGCTGGGGCAGCTCGGAATTCTCAAGCGAATCCAGCTATGACAGCCATTTCACAACACCGGCTGGGCATCCTGGCGTAACTTTCGTCGCCTCTTCGGGCGACTCGGGGGGCGTGGTGGAATGGCCCGCCGCCTCACCCAACGTGCTCTCGGTGGGCGGCACGACGCTTTCGGTCAACTCGGACAACACCTGGAAGAGCGAGACGGCCTGGAGCGGTAGCGGCGGAGGCGTGAGCAGTTACGAGCCGTCTCCCAGTTATCAATCCGGTATGGGATATTCGCGGCGCGCGACGCCCGACGTCTCCTACGATGCCAACCCGAACACCGGGTTCTACATCTATGACACTTACGGGTACGGCGGTGTGATGGGCGTGGGCGGCACCAGCGCGGGCGCACCGCAATGGGCGGCCCTCGTCGCGATCGCCGACGACGCAAGACTCGCTATGGATGGCCAAAACCTCGACGGTGCGTCTCAGACCTTGCCCGCCATCTACAATACGGCACATAGCGCGTATTCCAGCAACTTCCACGATATCACCAGCGGAACTGCGGGACGAAACCGCGCCGGGAGCGGGTTCGACCTGGTCACGGGCTGGGGTTCCCCCATCGCCGACAGCATTGTGCCGGCGCTCGCCTCTGACCCTCCCGCGTCTGACGCTGTGACACCCCCACCGCCCACCACACCGCCGCCGACTGATGGCCATCGCCACGACGTCACTGTGATTCAGGTCCCGCCTGTTGCATCTCCTTTACCACAACAAACGGTCACTACAGGCATCGGTGCTGTGAGTGGGCCCACCGTGAATCCAGTGGGCGTTCCAATGCATTCGTCCTCGATTTCCACTTCCGTGTCATCCTCCGCGGCAAGTCCGACAGCGACAAGTGGCCCGTCGAGTACGACCGGAACGATCGGCCTCGGCCATGACCTTGTGGGCGCCGCCTTGACCCCGAGTTCCACGTCCCAGATCGCCCAGCCAGCCGACGGGAACCCCGAAGCCGCTGAAATCGGTCGGCAAACGAGTGAGTCCGAATCGACCCACGTTCCTGCTGTTCCCGAACTGCCAAGTCCTTTTGCCCCTGCAGTTCCCGGCGGACATGAAGGTCAGAGTTGGGTCCCTGAGAATCTGAAACCAGCGGGCAAAGAGAAGGGCGACGATGCTCCGGCCTTGCCCCAGTCCGTGATTCCGCTACAAAGCCGGCTGGATCCCCTGGGAGACGAGTCCCCATCTGAAACCAGATCCAGTCGCGATGCAGCCTGGGGTGTCTGCTTGATGGTGGGAGCGACGGCCGCCCTCTGGAATAGCCGTCGCATCTCCTGGCGTCGAGACGACTCGCGCCGCATCCGTCGCATCTCGACTCACGTATAGGAAGGATAACCTGATTCGCGGTCGATGAGCTTGGCGGCGCAGTCTCACGCGAGGGTGCGGGTTCGGTTTTTCGCGCGTGAGACTGTCGCCGACGACTTGGAGGATGTGATCAGTCCACCGCCAGAAAAAACGCCCGCCGGCCTCACTCGAACAGCGACCGCTGCGCGCGTCGGTCCGACACGCCGACGCGCAGCGTGCCGCCCCGTGTGATGGCTGCGTGGTCGGCGGTGGTAGCCCTGACCGGCTGTGAATCAAGCGGATCGCATCGAGCACGCAGTCAGCCGTCCCCACGTTTCCCGCGCTGCTTCAAGGGCTTGAACTGGGTGATAATCACGGGAGACCGATCGGGAAACCGAGCGATGATTTCCAGGTCTCCACCCAGAGCCGTGATGAAACTGCGCAACGTGCTGAGATACAGGTCGGTCTGGCGCTCGATCTTCGATACGGCCGGTTGCTGAACGCCCAGCTTGGCGGCTACTTCGACTTGGGATTGCCGAAGGGCCTCCCTGATCCCCGAGAGGGTCAGCTCCTCGGCGATCAGCTTCTTGGCCTCTGCCTTGATCGCTTTCTGCTCCCGATCCGGCAGTTTCGCGATGTAGTCTCTTGCCTTGATCGCCACCGGTCAACCCTCCTCGTTGGTTCAGGCTTTCCAGGTGTCGCCCGGACCTTGGTGCGCTGGCTGATCCTCTTCGCTTCATCCTCGGCAACTGCAGCGAGGATATTGATGGTCAGGCGGTTGGCGGTCGGGTTGTCGCACGCGAAGAACTCGACGCCGGCTTTGGAGCCAAAGGACACGCATCGCAAGCCCGGCTCGGCTGCACGGCGAGAATGAATCGTCCCGAGGGGATGATCAAGAAAGAACCGGCACAAGTCTTCGCGGTGGGCGTCGGCGGATTTTCGGTGATGGACAAGGGAAATGGCCGAGCGACTGAACGTGCGACATCTGGTCAACCTCGCTTGATACGCGGTTCCGTGACGCGATCTTGAACCGCGGATCGCATCGAGCGACCGGTCAACCCCGTCCGCTTTCCCGCCCGCAAGACGTCGGCGCTGTTTGCCGATCGATCGCTATTGAGCTCGACGAG
>JBIOJM010000010.1:0-66606 GCA_044450785.1 Isosphaerales bacterium | reverse complement strand
CGAAATGACCTTTCTCCCCGGCGAGTCGGCCTCCCCATCAGACTGGAAGGAAACTGTCCGACGTTGGCAATTCCTGGCCCTCGAGCCGGATCGGATGGGCGCCCCGTCGCGACAGCGAATGTCCGGCGGTCCCCCGATGTTAAACCGTGATGGTTCCAATCTGGGGCAGTACCTTTTGTCCCTCCGCGAAGCAAGCGTAGAGGCGTTCAACGACTTGCTCGATGCCCTGCGATTCGTGCTGCCGTATGCGCGCGACGTCCAAATGTCGATCACGCAGGAGATCGAACGCCGTGTCTACCTCGAAATGACCGAGGAGAAGTTGAAGATTCCCGGCTGGCTCCTGTCGACCGGAACTCTGCGAATTTTGGCGTTACTGGCTTGCCTTCGACACCCAGATCCGCCCCTTTTGCTCGTGGTCGAGGAGATCGAGAACGGCCTCGATCCGCGCACGATCCATCTGCTGGTCGAGGAATTCCGCGCCGCGATCGCGGCCAAGAAAACCCAGATCGTAGTCACGACACATTCGCCGTACTTGCTCGATCTCCTGGACTTGTCGCATGTCATCGTCGTCGAGCGAGTTGAGGGCGAGCTAGTGTTCACACGCCCCAACAAAGAGAAACTCCGCGATTGGTCGAAATCTTTCGCGCCGGGCCGCCTTTACACCATGGGGCGACTGACCAGGGATCAGTGATAAGGATCGCCCAGGCATTGAACAGCCTCAATCGTCTCAAGAAATACAAGACATTCCGCCGTTTCACTGAGAAGATTACGGGCCGTGAGTGATCATCTCTTTCGTGTACGCCTCCCGGCAGGGAGATGTGGGCGGCCGCGATCTTGAGACGGTGTACCGCCGCTACGCCGAGCGAGGGCTGAGAGTACCACCCGAGAATCCCGTTCGCGACGCCGCTTATGCGGACTGGATCTCATCCAGTTAGCCCGTGTTGGCCTACCATCTTCCGAAGGCCAGGTAACAACCCACCGCCACCACCACCCACATCGACAAGCCCCAAAGACCGCGTTTCGCATACTTCGGTCGTTGCTTCTATTTCGATTACGGATTAGAATGGTTGCGGACATCGAAAGGGGGATGCGATGCCTACGTTGGCGTCAGAATTTCCGGGCACCGTGATGCCGACCGAGGCGGATGCCCGTCTCGCTCAAGAATCCAGCCGCAAACTCGCCCGGCTCCTGGGATCGCCCGGAGCTGACCTGTGCTTCCGGATCGAGGAGGGTGATCAGAAGGGCGAGACCATCGCAATTCCGATGCCGGCTCTTCGGCTCCTGTCGGGCATCCTGACCGAGATGGCGAAGGGCAACACGGTGACCCTGATCCCAATCCACTCAGAGTTGACGACGCAGCAAGCCGCCGATTTGCTCAACGTTTCCCGGCCCTACCTGATCGGCTTGCTGGAAGAGGGTAAGATCCCGTTCCGCCTGGTCGGTCAACACCGTCGCGTGCGGCTCGACGACCTGATGACTTTCAAGAGGCGGGATGACGAGGCACGGCGCCAAATCGCCGATGCACTCGCGGCAGATGCTCAGGAACTCGGAATGGGCTACCTTCCGAACGCCAGGTAGCACCCCACCGCCCCCACCACGGACATTGACAGACCCCAGGCGAGCACCTGGTTGAAGAGGAGCCGGCGGTCGGCTGTTACGGGCGCCGACGCGATGCAGAGTGCGCCGATGGTCGAAAGCGGTGAGACGTCGACCAGGTGGCCACCGATCAAGATCGATGAGGCAATCGCCAGCGGATCGCCGCCCCCAAGCTTGGCGACCAGGCCCGGCACGCTCGGTAGAAAGGCCGGCAGCACCACCCCCGACGTGCTGCTGTAGACCGAGACCAGGCCCGTCGTCAGCGCGATCAGGCCCGTGATCGAGCGATACGTCGCGAACCGCGTCAGAATCGTCGTGAACAGGTCGATCCCCCCCGTCTTCTCCAGGAGCGCCGTCAGGACCGTCACGCCGCAGACCATCACAATCACGTTCCAGGGAATCTCCAGGATCACCCGCTTCTCATTGGTGACCTTCGCGAGGGTGAGCACCACCGCCGCGGCGATGGCTCCCATACCCACGTGAACACGGAAACCGACCACTCCGACAAAGAAGACCGCAATCGTGCCCAGCGTGATCCAGTGCCGGAGCGTGAAAGTTACGTCCGGGCCGCGTGCGGATTGATTCAGAGGTGGGTCATCATGGTTTCGACCAAAGAGCCGCCAGCCACCGAACACGAGGTAACCCATACCCGCGGCCAAAGTGTTCGCCATGAGATTGTAGAGGTAATTCCGCCCTTCGAATCCCGACATCCCCATGTGGGCCATCAATCCATTGGCGATGATCCCCGTCGGGGCGATCGGTGAAAGTGCCCCGGCAATGCAACCGTGCCCCACCATGATCGTCATCAGGAACGGGGAGATCCCGGCTCGCTCGGCAACCGCCATCGCCAGGGGAGCGATCAATGCGGCTGCCGCAATGTTCCCCGCTCCGATCGACGCGATGCTCATCGAAAGGACGAAAAATACGATCGGGATCCATCCGGCGTTTCCCCGACAACTGCGCAGCGCAGCCCGAACGACCTGGTCGAGCGTGCCATTGTCTCGAGCCAGGGTAAAGAGCAGCGTCACTCCCACCAGTGTCAGAAACAGATCCGTGGGAAAGCCGGCCACGATCTCGACGATCGTGAAGCTCCGGCCCGAGAGCGGAGCGAGGTAGATTGCGATCACCCAGGCCAGCGCCAGGGAGACGAACCCCGGATTGACCGCCGTCGTGCAGCTCAACACGATCACCAGCACCAGGGCCGCCAGTGAGAGCCACGCGAGGTCGATCATGATTCCCCAACCATGATTCGAAGCAATTCGCGCCGCAGTACCTTGCCCATTGCATTACGCGGCAAGGCCTCGACGAACACAAACGCAGCCGGACGCTGGTAATCGACCAGGCGCTCGCTCAGATAGTTCCGGAGCGTTCGCTCGGACAGCGTTTCGTCGCTCCGTACGACGGCCGCGATCACGCGTTCGCCACGTTTCCTGTCGGGCACGCCCACCACGGCTGATTCCCGCACGCCCGGGCACTCGTTGATCACCCGCTCCACCACCTGGGGATACACGTTGAATCCGCTCGTGATGATCAAATCATTCTTCCGGCCCACCAGGGTCAGGAACCCGCCTGCATCGCGAGTGCCCAGGTCGCCGGTGTCGAACCAGCCGTCAGCAAATGCCTCCCGCGTGACATCCGAGTTCCCCCAGTAGTTGCGAAACAAATTCGGGCCGCGGAGCCCAACGGAGCCGACCTCGGCCGGGCCCGCGGGCGTGCCGTCATCCTTGACCACCCGAACCTCGATGCCCGGCAGCGGTAAGCCGACCGAGCCTTGCGGCCAGGGGCCCTCGAGCGGCAGGCTTGTGATCACGTGTGCCTCGGTCATGCCGTAGCGGTTGATGACGGGCCGCCCCAGCACCGCCTCCAGCTCGGGGAGCACCTCGGCACGGATGGGGGCCGAGCCGCAGGTGAACAGCCGCACGTTGCACCACTCCCGCCTAGCCACCTTGAATTCGGGCCGGTCGAGAAAACTGTAGTAAAACGTGGGGATCGCCATGAATACCGTTCCCTGACCCACCAAGTCCATGGTCCGCCGTGGATGGAAAGCGTCTTCCATGAGCATACAACTTCCCGTCAAGAGGCTCAAATGCGTTGCGAACGAGAGCCCATGGATGTGAAACAGCGGTAAGACGTTGACGAGCACGTCGTCGGGCGTGAACCGCCAGAACTCTTGCAAGGCGCGCAGACTGGAGGCCAGGTTGGCGTGCGTGTGCACAACGCCCTTGGGCCGCCCTGTCGTGCCCGAGCTGTAAAGCATCAGGCACGCTTGCTCACAGCCGACCGCCGGCTCGGAAAAATACCCTTCGGGCGCACCAGAGACCTCGGCGTCAGCCAGCACCGCGCGCAGCTCCGGCAGCTCGGATCGTAACGAATCGATCACGGGCCGCTCGTCGTCACCCGCAACCACCGCCCGGGCGCCGCTGTCTTGCAGGAAGTAACGCAGCTCGTCAGCCGTGAACCGAGGGTTCAACGGCAGCGAAACCGCCGCGGCATACAGCGTTCCCAGGTGGGCAGTCAGAAACGGCAGCTTCGCCGCGGTCACGACGGCCACCCGGTCCCCTGGCTCGACGCCGAGTTGATGCAGCCGGGCTGCCCAGCGCCGGGCTCGCGCATCGAGCTCCCCATAAGTCACCGAGCTGTCCCTGTAATAGACCGCCGTCCGGCTCGCATGCGTCGCCAGCGTTGCCCGTAGCTCTTCCAGGAAATGCCCGGACCCGCCCGCGCGGTTCTGCTGAATCGATTCGCTCATCGCCTCGCCCTCGTGTGCCCAATCCCGCGGAGATCAGTCAATCTATCGCCGGCGCAGCTTGGTGGCTAGCTCGGCGAGGTCCCCACGGCCGGCCGGCACCAGCAGGTAGCCGCCGATGTAGGCAAGGGTGCCGGTGCTCAAGTGCAGGGTGAACAGCAATGCGCGGACCCAGAGGATCTCCTCGGAAGAGCCGACCGGCATCAGGAGTCGCAACAGCCAGGTCGAGGCGATGAGCGCGGCGGCGCCGGCGATTGGGGCGCTCAAGGTCCGTTTCAGGTACGTCCGCGGGGTGATCTCGAGCACCCGGAAAACGTAGACGCCGGGCACCAGCAAGTTCGAGAACAGCGTTGTCAGCACGGTGCCCCAGATCACCCCCGCCACTCCCAGCCGCATGGTCAGGTAGCAACTGATGGGCAAATTCACGAGCGACCCGGCGAGGGCCGACAACGCGATGACCTTGATCTTGTTGATGCCGATCGACATTTGCACGGGGACTGAGAGGACGAGCGGAATTGCCGCGATCAGAAACAGTCGCATGAGCGGCGCCACGTTGGCCGCGTCGTAACCCAAGCGGTCGCCGAAGCACAGCGACAGGAACGGGCCGGCATAGATCCAGGCCAAGAGTCCTACCGGCAAGAGACCACCGATGTGCAGCCGAGTGCCGTCGTACTTGACCCGCTCCAGCCCGCGCTCGTCGCGCGCGGCCGCCAGGCTGGCAACAGCCGGCATCACCATGTACGCCAGCATCCAGCCGGTCTGGCGAAGCTGCAAGAACGGCTTCGAGACCATGTCGTAAACGGCGATGTTGTGCCCGGCGGGTTTGGGAAGCACGAAGCCGAGGATCGTCGTATCAACCTTGTCAGCCAGCACCACGCTGATCTGGATGAGTGCGATGTAGAAGCTGAAATGCCCCAGCGCCTTGTAGTCGGCCCAACGCGCACCGTGAAAGTGGGGCCAATGGCCGAGCTCGCGGATCATCACCCAAAGGGCTGGCCCTAATCCCAGGCCGACTTGCACGACCGTCTGGGTAGTGACCAGCCAGAAGAAGTCGATTCCGGCCTTCAGGCCCACCACCAGCACCAAGAATCGCAGCACGGTGATCACCAGCTCGATTCGAGGCACGAAATCGTATCGCCGCGCCGCTTGAAGCACGCTCGAAACGACCACCGAGATGCCGAAGCATGGGGCTGTCACCGCCTGCAGCCACAGCAGCTTCACCACCAAGGGGTAGGAGCTGACCTGAAGCGTACTGTGCGGCAGCGCCCAGTAGGCCACGCCCAGCAGCGCCCCCACCTGAAGGATCGCCACCGCCATGTAGAAATTGATCCCGCAGGCGATCGAACGCTCGACCGCCACGCGATCGCCACGCGTCCATGCATCGGAGATCTGCCTCTGCAGCGCCGAGCCGGCGCCAAACTCGAATAGGATCTGAAAAAAGCCGAATCCCCAGGCGAACCGATATGCCCCGGACTGCTCTGGCTTGATCGCCTCCAAGACCAGCCGGAGCGTCCACAACGAGAAGACGACCTGGAGGGGAACCCGCAGCGCAAGCCAGAACGTCCCGCTTAATAGTCGGCCGAGAACCGGCGGCAACGTCCGCGTGCTGGACATGGTGGTGGAAGCAGGCGTGGCCGTACTCACGGAATCCTTCCTCGGCAGGGTCACTCCATTCGCTCCACGGTGGTGGCACGGCCAATATAGCCGCCCGCTCACCGACTCGAAAGGTCAAACCCTCGGCCCGAGATGAACCACGGCACCATCGCGACTCAGCTCGAGCATGGTACGGCAAGCTCAGGGCAACAGATCGGCCACGGCGATCCGCCCGACTTCGCGCCCGTCGAGCACCAGGGGGACCTGGTCGTGCTCTTGATAGACGTCGCACCGCGCGTAACCGGCCAGCTTGCCCTTGCCGAAAGGCTGGGTGCGGACTTCGACGATCCGGCGCTTCAGGTCGATGATCCAGTAGACGGGGATTCGGAAGCTGGCATACCGCCGCAACTTCGGTCCGCTATCCTTGGCATAGGACGTGTCGGCGATCTCGACCAGGAGCGCGAGGTCATCAGCATGGGCCAGGCGAGTGCCGTAGACCGAGTCAGGCCCCTTGAGCACGACGCCGTCAGGGAGCGGCAGCCACTGGCCCAGCTCCAGACGGTGCTCCTTGTTGACTACCCAACGCGGATCTGCCACCAAAGCGCTCAAGGCGGCATAGACCCGGATCGAAGCCAGAATGTGCGGCGGCTTCTCGGACATGATAAAGGGAATCCCTCCCAAGAGCTCGACGTGGCGCTCGCCGAACACCCCCGCATCGATCGCCTTGCGAAACTGACGAGGGGTCATGCGGTAGATTTCGCGGATCATGGTCTCACTGGCTCCCGAACGGTTTCGATCCACGCAAGGCTTTCCCGGACCGCTTTCCTCCAGCATATCATCTGGGCGCCGCTCGCTCCAGTTCGCCCACCACCATCGAGTGAATGTCGAGCCGAGGGACGACGACGCTCAGCCCTCCGGGCACTCGGTCGACCTTCAGATCCTGGCCCTCCGGCTCCAGGTGCACCCTCCCCAATCGATAGCCCGGCGCGAACGTGACCCGGATGTCGTGAATGGGCACGACCTCTTCGCGAAGCGGCACGTCGTCATTGGGAAGCGCGTGGAAGGCAGTGGTATTGAGGTCGCTGTACAGGTGAAGGATGAGCCGCTCCGCACCGTCCTTCGACTGCCGCATCAAGGTCGAATGCACGCACATCGGCGCCTCGACCTTGATCGGCGCGGGGCCGGATGCCACCCAGTCGATCGCGTTCTTGAGCAGCACGCGCTGGTAAGGATACGCATAAAGATAGTATGCGGAGTCGAAACCGCCCGCCAGGTATACCACGCGACCACGGCCAAACGTATGGGAGACGACCCCCGGGACCGCCGGCAAGCCGGCCCCGGTCTTCACGCGCAGGGTCCCCACGACTTTGGCCGAAGGGCCCTGCGGGACGACCCGTACGGCAGGGCCCTTGAGCGTGACGTCGTTCGCGCCGACGTAGGCCGGCATCCGCCCCCGATTCAGGAACGAACCGACGTCTTGCTTGAAGTCGAAGACGTTCTTGCGCTTCTCCCAGTAGTCCGATCCGATGGCCTTGGCAAAGTTGACGTCGAGCTCTTCCCGGCCGCCCGAGGCCTCGATCAGTCCGCGGTGCTCGACCCCGAGCACCCGGGCCAGGGCGAAGTTGGGGCGCGGATTGCCGAGCTCGTCGAAGAGCGACGTGTCCATGCTGGCAACCAGCCCGCCCCCGTTGGCGACGAATTGCTCGACAGCAGCGACTTGGGCGTCGTCGAGACACGCCGTGTTGGCAAGGATCAGCACCTTGAACGGAGCCAGGTCCGCGGGGTTCAGGTTCCAGTCGTTGATCACGGTGAGCACCTGGTGTTCCTCGACCCCGGCGCGGAAGACGCCGAAGACGCTGGCCATGTATCGTTCCTCGACGAGCCCCGCCGCGCGGCCGTAGAAGTTGCGGGTGTTGTCGCTCATCACCAGTGCCGCCCAGGGCTCGGGTTTCTTGTGCGATAGCCATGGCTTGCGCCGTTTTACCTGGTCGAGGCAGGCGTAGAGCTCATCTTGCAGGTTGGAAGGCTGTGCCACGGCGATGCTGGGGGCCGCGCCGTAGGTCAACGTGAGCAGCATGCGCCGCAGGATCTCCTGAGGGGGGAAACTGTCCTTACCGTACGGATTGCCGTGGCTCAGGATGTACGGCTCGCTGAAAGCCGTGCGGTGGTTGGTGGTCGCCCAGATGTAGGCATTCGCGAAGGCCGGCACGATGGTGGCGCCGCGGTTGGTCTCGTCGAGCCAGAACTCCTGGTCGGGCGCGTCGAGCAACAGGTTCATGCGCGCGGGCATGTTCCGCGGGATCGAGAGGAAATGGCCGAACCGGCCGGCGTTGGTCGTCCAGGTAATCAGGGCCACCGCCGGCTTGATACCCTTGAGCCGCGCCTGCATCCGCCGGACCAGGTCTTCCATGCGGCGGTCGGCCCAGTGCTGGTAACGGCGAAATGCAGGATCGTTCATATCGGTGTTCGGAATCTCGGCGCCGGTATCTTTGCGGTAGTTCGCGCGGCAGGGCCCGCAATAGCACACCCCACCGTAATGCAGGCCGTCGAAGCTGAAGGCGTCCACATCCGGGAACCTGGTCAGGATCTCGGCCAGGACGTCGATGAAGAAGTCGCCGTAAGGGCCCAGCAGGCAAAGCATTCCACCATGCGCATATTTCTTCAGATCGATCTGCGGGATCAGGGCGGTATTGGTGGCGACCCGCCGCCAGTTGGGATGGTTCTCGTACACCTCGCCTTGCAGGCTGGGAGGATAGACACCCAGGATGCGAATTCCCAGCCGCTTGTATTCGGCGATGTCCTGCTCCAGCCGGCCGAGCGGAACATGGGGACTTCGCTTCTTCAGGAGCTTGCTGTCATAGTAAGCATAGAATGGGTCGATGAATCCCATCTCGCTGATCGTCACGCCGTGCGCGACCGCCGCGGCCCTCGCCTTCGTGTCCATGCCCGAGAGGGTATAACCGCAGCCGGTGGTCTCCTGTACCCAGGCCGGGACCCGCACCTGGCGAAACGGCCCCTGATCGAAGGGCTGTTTCATGATGACTTCGCCCCAGATCTCCGGCTCATCGCCCCGGGCAAGTGTAACTGACGGCCAGACCAGCACGAGCCCGACGATCGGTGCTACGGCGGCGGATGAAGCTCGTCTCATGGCTGTGCCCCCAAAACGAATGATACTCCCGGAACCGAGCGCCGGGAATGTGCCAGGACCGAGTTTCGACACGTCCCGAGAGGGTGTAACCGCGGCCGGTGGTCTCATGTACCCAGGCTGGGACCCGCACCTGGGGCCCTCTAAGGTTGAATCAAGGACATCGCCCGGAGCCCCGAGATCGTTCGTCGTTTACCCTCCTTGGCGCTCTTGCCGTCTTGGCGGTTGAGTCGGGTTTGGCCACCACCACAGTCGCTGTGACCGCGACTCGCATCGGGACGGCGAAGCTCCCCGCCTGTTCATCGATCCTGTGACAGGAGAGCGAGCAAGAATTGAATTCGACTGGCTTGACGAGGTGACGGTCGATGCCCGCTTCAAGCGACGGTCGCCGGTCCTCTTCCTGGCCATAGCCCGTGAGAGCGATTTGGCTCCTCGCCTGCACGCTCCCTCCGTGCTGCTCCGCGAGCTTTTTGACGAGCGTCAGCCCGATCCCCAGCCCACCTTTCGAGCGGTGAAGCGAGGCTCCAACCTGGGTGAAGAGGTCAAACACCAGGGGGAGCATCTCGGCCGAGAGGCCGACCCCGTTGTCTTTGACGCTCACGACGCATTCACTTCCTTCGAGTCGGGACCCGACTAGTATCTGTCCGCCTGGCTCGGTGTATTTGGCGGCGTTCGAGATCAGGTTCGTGAAAATCTGCTCCAGGCGGGTCGGGGCGGCGTCGAGCATGATCGGATCAGGTAGGACGGAGACGGTGAGCTGGTGCTTCTTGTCTTCGATCAAAGGCTTCGTCGCCTCGACCGAGCGGTCGATGATCGCCCTAAGAGCGACCCGCGCCACCCTCAGTTAAATCTTCCCCTCCGTGATCCGTGAGACGTCGAGCAAGTCGTCGATCAGCCGCGACAGGTGCTTGACCTGGCGTCCAATGACCTCCTTGCTCCACTCCTGCATCTCTTCCATGCCCGGTTCTTGGAGGATCTGCCCGGCGTAGCTGACGGCGGCGAGCGGGTTCCTGAGCTCGTGGGCCAGCATCGCCAGAAACTCGTTCTTCCGCCGGATGCAGTCTCCGCTACTCTCCAGGATGCTTCGAGTGACCTCGCTCGCCCGCATGGCCTCCTCGGCCCTCCTGCGTTCGGTAATGTCCTCGATGGCGAGCAAGATCGACAGGCTACGGTCCGTTTCCTGGATGAGGCGGCGGGCGTTGAGCAAAATGGTCTTCTTGCCGCCGGGTTCGGAGTCGTGTTCCATCTCGAAATCCGTGAAAAAGCTGTCGCGCGGTAGGATCTCCTCCAGCAGCCTGCGCAGCTCCGGTTTATTCCATTGACCGTTGAAGAGATCGAAGAAGAACTGGTTCTCCGTCGCTGCGGGAGTGACCTCGAAGGTCTCGTAGAACGAGCGACTCACGGTCCTCACGCGTAGATCGGAATCCAGTACCATGAGGGGTTCCCGCACCGTCGACACGATGCTCTCGTTATACTCTTGAGCACGTTTGAGCATGTCCACATCGATCAGCATCACGACGACGCCGTCGATCTGGTCTTCCAGGGTCTTGTAGGGGCGGACGCGCAGGGAGTACCAGCGCCCCTCGTTGTCTCTCACCTCGTGTTGCTTCGTCGTGACCGTGCTGAGCACTTCCTTCAAGAGCGGCACCAGGTCGGGGGTATTGAAGGGGAGCTTGATGGAGCTGATCGGCCGGCCCACGTCGGTCGGGATTAGGTTGAGCAATTGTTCGGCCGTCGGCGTGAACCGCCGGATGCAGAAGTCCGACCCCAAGATGACGATCGCCATCTGGACGCTGGAGAGGAGATTGGTCAGGTCGTTGTTGAGCTGGTCCAGCTCCGTGTTGCGGTTGTGCAGCGCGGGCGAAGGGCGAGTCGGCGAGTACGTTGTGCCGCGAGAACACACACACATCGCGGATCGACTTGATAATCCGGTAGCGGCCGTCCACCTCGACGAAGAAGCGCGCCAAGCGTTCCGCCGAGACGTCGTGCACGATGTCGTTGGAGTAGACGCCCGCGCGGGCGTTCTCGACGCTTCGCCCGTTCAAGTCGGTGGCGAAGAGTTGAAGCGGGATGTGGGTGCTCGAGCCCTCGGCGAACTCCGTGAACGCGATGGCCACCGAATACGCTTCCTCCCCGGTGGAACAGCCGAGCGTCCAGACCCGAACCGGTTCGCCAACGGTCCGGTCGCGAATGATCTCCGGGAAGACCTCGCTCTTGAGCACGTCGAAGGTGTCAGGGTTGCGGAAGAAACTCGTCACGTTGATCAGGAAGTCTTCGAACAGCGCGTTCACTTCCGCCGGGGTCTTCTGGAGGAAGCGCACGTACTGCCTCAGCCCTTCCGATCTCTGGAGGACCATGCGGCGCCTGACACGGCGATAGAGGGTATTGGTCTTGTAGTTGCGGAAATCGACCCCGGTGGCGTGATAGAGGAGCTGGATTATCCGTGTGAGGTCACTCTCACCACGCGGCTCCGGAGACAGGGGCACGGACGATGTGCACGGGTGGCGACCGATGCGTGTGATCTCGCCGGCAATCTCGCGAGGGGGCAAGACGAAATCCACGCAGCCGGCGGCGATGGCGCTATGCGGCATACCGTCGTGCTGGGCCGTTGCGTCTTGGGCGAACGTGATACCGCCCTCGGCCTTGATCGCTTTCAGCCCCATCGTGCCGTCCGACGCGGTGCCGGACAGGATCACGCCGATCGCCTCTTGCTCCAGCCCACCCGCCGAGGCACCGACGCCGACAATCGGGAAGGATGAGAACTCGCCCTGAGCAACGGGACCTCCCTCGAGAGCCGCCCTGATGAATGGCACCGACTCCGGCTCGGAAAATGGCCCCGCGGTCGCCGTCGACTCCGAAGATCCATGGGCATGCTTCTTGGTCATCTCAGTGTCTCCAACCGGTTTGATCGGCCGGCGGTCGAAGACGGTATCCGCGGATGACTCAGCATGTGTGCAACCTCCCTGATGCAAGGCGAGTCGCTTTGAGTCCCCTGATTGTTTTAAAAGGCGACTCTTTTGTCTACGGTAATCTGGTCACTGATGCAGAGCAAGAGACTTTTGGTCCGCGGCGGTTGAGGAGCGGCCATCGTGGCGTAAATGTCTGACCCTGGGACGTGGTTTCCCGCCGTTCGCTTTCTGCCGGTGGTGGCTGATTGGAACGATGTTGGCAGTCGGAAGAGTCATTGCCTGGCCAAACAAAGCGGAGTAGTGACCGACAAGAGGCAGGTAAACACTTATGGAAATGATGTTCAAAACGACCCGAAAGGGAGTGATTGTTTTTGAAGGGGCCATAAGTGACTGGTTTTCAGCGGAGAAGCCACCGGAAGATTGGGCGGCGCTGCATCGTGAGCAGCAAGCCTGGTTACATTAGGCCGCCGAGGTTGATCGACGACAATCGCTGGAAACGATCACGGCTTCGTCGGCGCACCAGCCGGCTTCGTCGGCGCTGAGGCCGGCCACTGCCTGAGTTGGATGATGATCGAGTCGAGTGCGTCGTCGTGGAGGGAAAACTCGAGGCCAAGCGTGTCGTAGTAGGACAGCGCCACCTGGCCGGTCTTCTGCTCGGGGTTGGCTGCCCGCTTACCAAACACGTCCTTGAACCGAGCCTCGCGCACCGAGTCGGGTGCACCATACGCCTTCTCGATCGCGGCGCGATTGGCCCCCATTCGGATGCCCTTGTCCGTCCGGCCGGCGAAGTCGCGGACCTGCACGTCGGAGGTCTTTCCGGTAAAGCAGATGATCACATGGACCCCGTGCTGGACGTGTGCCGAGATGCTGAAGCCACGGGAATAATATTCGAGTGTACTCCGATCGATGATCTTGTCGGGCGGACCCAGGAGCTTGATCACTTCGTCGGTTTTCATGCCGAACTTCACCGGACCTATCCCTTCCCGGGGCGTGACCACCAGCTCGCTCGCTCGCCTGCCGGCCTGTTCCGGCTGAAGCTGCGCGACGCCGGATGAGTCGACCCGATAGCCCGCGGGCGGGGTCAGATCAAAGAGCGCAGCGGCGATCGGGCGGTCGAAGACGATGTTGCTGATGACCTGCGAGAACGTGACGCCTTCCTTTACGGACCGCCCTGTCGTCTCGATCCGCACCGGGAGTTTGGTCTCCGGATCGACCCAGACGGTGATCTCCGGTTCGGGCTCCTTGGGTTGATGAGGATCGCCTTTCAGGATTGGGCCGCGGACGACGAAACCGATGGCCTTCTTGCCCCCGATCTCGCGAGAGGGAAGCGTCTTGATCGGGTTGGCCGCGCTCGAGCGGAACAACTCGTAGAAGTTCAGAGCCGAGGCGTTTCCGGGAACAGCCAGGCCCCCCAGGATGCGTACCGTTTTGTGTGCGGGATCGATCAGGACAGCCTTGCGCCGGCCGAAGTCGGTGATCGTGTAGCCGCCATCAGCTTGCTCGACACGGACAAGCTTGGGCCCACGGATCAAGAGCCGGTACGGTTCGTCCTTCGTTTCCGCGGAGGGGGTTGTTTTGTTGGTGATCGTGCAGGTCATCGTCTGGGTGCGTTCGACCGTGGCCTGCACCTCGGCGAAGGTGACGTTGGCGGCTGACTGCCGTGGCACGAGCAGGGTTGCCACTCCGGCGACGATCAGCACTCCCGCGGCAATGCGCAGCGACATGGAAAGGCTCCGTTTCCAGAAGGATATTCCAGCGCGGCTTCGCAGCCGCAACCCTGGTGTGGGGCCGGCTGTGCCGGCGGGGATCGCCTCGGAAGACGTGCAGTCAGAGCTCTGCGGTGTGATGCTCGCGGGTGTGCGGCTCTGATTGGAGGACCCCCATGCTATCCACGTGAGTCGGCGACGTATCAGCGGCTGTGGATTGACGGTCGCGAGAAGGGCGTCGACATCCACGGACTGAACGCTCGGCACCGTGGCGCGAAAGAGCTCCCGCAGGTCCTGATCGTCGTCTTGGTCGGGGCCCGGAGCGTGCGTGGGGGCAGACGCAGACGTGGTCGCCCCGCGATCGTCGTCCGGACGTCGATCGGGATTGGAAGGCTTATTCTGGTCTTGGGTCATGAGCGAGCCTCGTCTTGGTTCAGTCCTCGTGATCGGCCAGCAGCGCGCGGAGCCGGCCGACGGCTCGGGCCACCCGCGACTTGACCGTACTGGCTGGCTGACCGAGCGCGGCGGCAATCTCCTGGAAGGTCAGGTTTTCGTCGAACCGCAGCGCCAGCAAAGCTCGCGCCTCCGGTTCGAGCTGGAGGAAGGCATCAGCCAGCCGCCCAGCCTGCTCATCAGCTATCAGAAGATCGCCGGGATGCGACTCGCCGACCATCGCTGAACGCTCCTTGAGCCGGTGTTTGAGCCCCTCTCGCCGCTTGGTGTGGCGGAGAGCGCTCAGCGCGGCGTTGACCACGGCGCGGTGAATCCAAGCCGCGAACTTTTCGGGCTGCCGCACCGTACCCGGCAATTCCAGCAGCTTGAGCAAGACCTGCTGACGCGCGTCCTCCGCCTCGGCCAAGTCACCGGTGATCCGGTAGGCGATCCGTACCAGCGGGCCTTCCCACCGTCGCACCAGGGCCGTGAAGGCACCCCGATCGCCGCGCTGAAGCCGCGCGACCAGCTCGGCATCGCTCTCGCTCAACTCGGTGTCGATGAACAAGGTCGAAATCCGTCGAAAGCCGGGCAATCCTCCGAATCAAGGACGCTCGCCTTGAGAGAATGACCGCCGTAGGCCAGCACGCCGTGCCCACACCGATCATCTTTTCCTATGATAATGACGCCGCAGCGCCCTCATTGGACGATGACCGGCACCTCGATGCCGTGGATTGTCACCTTGTGATCCTCGACGATGCCCTGGCACGCCAAGCCGCCCAATCCGTCGGACTTCGTCTGACGGGTACGCTGGGTTTGCTCTTCACACCCAAGCATCAAATCGACGAGACCGGATTGCCTCTGATTCTTGGAGAAACCGCGAGAGCTTACTTTGCAAAGGGGTTAAGGCAGAGAGGGGAGTGCTGACACCAACAAGAAATGCCAGCGAGCGCGTCTTGCTCAGGGTGCTTTCTGATCGTGCGCCCACTATACGGCCGTTGGGTTGCCCTTGCCAGGTCGAGCCCGTGCCGGTTTAATGGGTAAGGAAAGGCCCCTGAACTCATCTAGACCTGGTTGAGCCGGCGCCGCGGACCTTTCGATCCTGTCTGTCCGTTTGCCAGTCAGATCGAGCGTCACATCGCGTCGTGCCGGCATCAGACCCGGAGCGGAGCTTTTCCCGATGCACGACCGCATTGCCTACCAAGGCATCACTTTCGACGATGTGCTGCTCGAGCCCGGCTATTCCGAGTTGCTTCCCCACCAGGTCGACACCAGGTCGAATCTGACCGCGCGCATTGCGCTCAACATCCCGATCCTCTCCTCGCCGATGGATACAGTCACCGAGGCTGAGCTGGCCATTGCGCTGGCGCAGGAAGGGGGCCTTGGGGTGATCCACAAAAACATGTCGCTCGAGGAACAGACCCGCGAGGTCGACAAGGTCAAGCGGTCGGAAAACGGGATCATCGTCGACCCGATCACGCTGCCTCCGGATGCTACCGTGGGTGAGGCCCGCAAGATCATGAGGGGGCACAACATCTCCGGGGTGCCCATCACCGTCGGCGGTTACCTGCGGGGGATCCTCACGCGGCGCGACCTCCGCTTCCTCGAGTCCAACGACCTCCGGATCGAGGAGGTCATGACCAAGGACAACCTGGTCACGGCCCCGGCTAACACCAACCTGGAGGAAGCTGATCGGATTTTAACGAAAAATAAGGTCGAGAAACTTTTGCTGGTTGACGATGAATATCGACTGAAAGGGTTGATCACGATCAAGGACATCGACAAGCTGCATCGCTATCCCCACGCGTGTAAAGACGCGCGGGGGCGGCTGCGCGTCGGCGCCGCGGTCGGCGTGCACGACTACGAGCGGATCGACTCGCTCTTGAACGCCGGTGTGGACGTGCTGGTCGTCGATTCAGCACACGGTCATACCAAGAATGTGATCGAGACCGTGCGGCGGATCAAGCATAAATTTGACATTCAGGTCGTGGCCGGCAACGTGGCCACCGGGGAGGGTGCCCGTTCCTTGATCGAGGCGGGTGCCGATGCCATCAAGGTGGGGATCGGGCCGGGGTCGATTTGCACGACGCGGGTCGTTTCGGGCGTGGGGGTGCCCCAGATCACCGCGATCTACCAGTCGGCCAAGGCGGCCGCCGGCAAGGTCCCGATCATCGCCGACGGCGGCATTCGCTACTCCGGCGACATCACCAAGGCGATCGCCGCTGGCGCCCACGTCGTGATGATCGGCGGACTCTTCGCCGGGCTGGCCGAAAGCCCCGGCGATACGATTATCTACCGCGGTCGCAGCTTCAAAACCTATCGAGGCATGGGCTCGATCGGTGCCATGGCCAAAGGCTCTCACGAGCGCTACCGCCAGGAGCCCGGCGCGCGGACCCAGGACAAAGACAGTACATTAACCCTCAACCAGAAGCTCGTCCCCGAAGGGGTCGAGGGGCGCGTCCCATACAAGGGACCGCTGGCCGAGTTCGTCTTCCAGCTCGTCGGTGGCCTCCGGGCCGGCATGGGTTATTGTGGCGCCCGCACCACCGAAGAGCTTCGCACCAAGACTCGCTTCATCCAGGTCACTTCCGCCTCGGTCCAGGAAAGCCACCCCCACGACGTCGTCATTACCCAGGAGGCCCCTAACTATTCGAGCTTCAGCGGCGAGAACGACCTGGGTCGCGGACCAGTTTGAGGTCGATCGCGACGGCGAGGCCGCGGTTAGACAGATCGTCCCTCAGGGGTGATTCGAAGAATTCGGTGGGTTTTGTCGGGAAGTTGGCAGGCGTCGCTGTCGCTTTTGGTGGGAGGATGCCCCGTTTTAAAGCAAGGAGGCGTGACTTGCGTCGCACAACATCGGCATTGATCACGACGATTCTCGGGGCTCTCCTCACGGCCTCGACGGTCTTGGCCCAGCAATCACCCCCGTCGGGCAGTGCGCCCCGCGGTAGATCCACCTCACCCGATTCAACCACGGCGACCGACTCCGCCACGACCGCGGCGGCCACGCCCCTCTACGGGATGACGGCCACGCGAGGGGTCCGGTACTTGCTGCGTAATGGACTCGATTACCTCAACTATCAGCAATACGAGCGCGCCCTCAAGTTCCTTCGCGAGGCGGAGACGCGCCAGAAGGCCAATCCCAAAGAACTCAATGCCACCGAAATGCTCGCGCTCAAGCAGGGTATCGAGCGCGCCCAGCGCGGCTTGCGCGAGGCGTCCGACGCGGAATCCCCCTACGCCCGCAGCGAGCGGTCGCGCCCCTGTAGCGGCTTCAACCCGGCCAAGCCGGAAAGCAGCATCGCCTCCAACACCGACCCGCTCAACCCACCAACTCGTAAGCCAGGGACGAACCGATCCCCAAAAACCAATCTCCTGGCGAGCGATGGTGAAGACCAGGGAGAGCCCATCCGGCTCGCCAGTGGTGAGACGGCTTCCAGCGACACGCGTCCCCCTCAAACTGAACAGAACGCGATGCCTCGGCGAGCGGCCGCCGGTGCGGAAACGAGCCAATCGCCGGTGTTGACGCCGGCAGCGAGGCCGGCGGTTGAGCCTCCTGACGCCCAGACACCAGACAAGGAACTCGTGCTCTCGCCAGTTCCAACGGGGGAGACCTCCGCTCCCAACAATATGGCGGCGACGATCCGCTCGCCTGCCCCGCTCGCGACGCCGGTGCCCTCGTCCAGTGGGCTCGCCCAGCCGTCGACCGCAAGCTCCGCGCCCAAGGCGGCACCCAACCCCACCGTGATCGACCTGGAGACGATCTCCTCGCCGGCACTGGCCGGTAGTAACGCTCAACCAACGGCCGCGGGTGGTTTACTCCACAAAGAATCGGAAGATGCGACGCCGGCATCGATGCCCAACCCCTCGCCGGATGTCTTGCCGGCGCCGCCCGCCGCATCCAATCCCGGGCCGGCTGTGCCGGCTGCCGCCAACGAGCTTCCACCCGCGCCGTCCGAGCTGAGTCGTCCCACGATGCCCAACCCCGCACAGGCTGCCTCACCGGCGCCGGGAGCCGCTGCGGCTCCCGGGCCGGCCGCGCCAGTGGTCGCCAACGAGCTTCCTCTCCTGCCGCCCGAGCTGAGTCGTACCGCAATTTCCAACCCCGCGCAGGATGCCTCGCCGGCCGCCGCACTCACTCCCGGGCCGGCCGCGCCGGTGGTCGCCAACGAGCTTCCTCCCCTGCCGCCCGAGCTGAGCCGTACCACAATTCCCAACCCCGCGCAGGATGCCTCGCCGGTGCCGGCCGCGGCAGCCGGTCCCGGGCCGGCTGTACCGGATGCCGCCGATGAGCTTCCGCCCCTGCCGCCTGAGCTGGGTCGTACCACGACGCCCAAACTGACACAGGAGACCTCGCCGGTGTCGGCCTCCACCCCCACTCCCGGCCCGGCCTCGCCGGATGTCTCCAACGCACTGCGGTCTCCAGCAGCTCTCACCCACACTGAGACAGAGTCGTTGCCGCCGCTTCCCGGCGGGAACGAGGCAGCATCCACAACGACCGCTGCTCCTGGAGAGGGTCACAACGTCGATGCCGGCCCAGCCGTGATCCTGCCCCAGTCCCCCCCGCCGGCTGCGAGCGAGACCTCCGGCCCAGCCCCCACCAGTGGGCCCGACCTCGGCTCCGCGCCGACCGACGTCGATCGGCCGGCACTTCCCGCCCCGGGTGTCGCCGTCGCGGCACCAGCCGGTCAACCGTCTCTAGCAACAAACCCCAATCTGGAACAGCAGCCGGCAGCCTCCGCGGCAACCGGCGTCGAGGCTGCTCCGGACCCCTCTTCTCTACCGCCGGCGATTGAGAACCGAAAGCCGAGCGCGTCGAGCGCGGACTCATTAATCCCCGATCGCCACAATTCTCCCTCGACGCTCCGCCCTGAGCTGCAGCGCGAGGTCGAAATTATCGCCCGCCACCAAGAAGAGGAATTACACCGGCAGACGCAAAACCCACCGCAGCCATCGGCCTTGCCGCGCGAAACGAGCGTGTCGGATCTCCGAACCCAGACCCAACTGGACATCAGCCGCGCCCCCAGCCCGGCTGAGGCGCGACCGATCAGAGCCATTCCTGTTCCCGAGGACTGGGTCGCCCTCGCCCCGCGCACCTGGTCACCCCAGCGCAAATACTGGGCCGCTGCCGCGACATGCCACCTGCCGCTCTACTTCCAGGACCCTGTCCTGGAACGCTACGGCCACAGCGTCGAACAGTTCGTCGGACCGATGGGGCGGTTCCTGACCTATCCGGTCGACGACCCCACGCAGTCCACCCAGCGCAATCAGATTATCCAACCGTTCTTCTCGGCCGGTTTGTTCGCCCTGCAGATTGCCGCATTGCCCTACAACCTCATCGTGGATCCCCCTTGGGAAGCTCAGTACGACCTGGGCTATTACCGGCCCGGCGACAATATCCCGACCGACACGTACTGGCTCCCCTTGCACGGCTACGGCCCGCCATTGCACGGGAGCCGCTACTGACGCGAAAGGCTGAGAGCGACGGCGACCCCGAGTTGGTCTCGACCTGACGGCTTGACTCGAGGCCGCCCGCCGGAAAGCAATCATCGACCCCGGAGCATTTGCTCCGGGGTCGTTTTTTTGCGATTCGCGGTTGTCCGCGGGGGCTCGATTACCTAAGCTGAACTTGTTCTGCGGTCATCCGTCCGGCACGAGACGCTCATCCACCCCCCGACGGAGATGAACCAGCCACGTCTCGATCAGTGAAAAGGAGCCAGGACGAGGTTGAATCACGCCAATCAGGTCAAGAGGACAAGGATGGTGCGAATGCCACAGGAACGCAATACGGTGGATTCGGACTGGGACAACGAGCGGGTCACGGTGGGCCGTAGTTTTCTCAGGGACATGGAAGGGCTGTGGTCCGAGGTGCTCAAGCTGGCAGCGGTGGTTGAGGACGTGCTGAATCAGAGCATCCACGCCCTGTGCGACGGCCGGGTTGAGCTCGCCGCCGAACTCAAGGATCGGAAGCGGGCTGTTGACCACTGGGAGGTCCAGATCGAGCGCGAGTGCGTTCGTGTCCTGGCCCTGCACCAGCCGGTTGCCTCTGACCTGCGGCGAGTCGCCGCCGTGCTCAAGATCAACGCCGACCTCGAGCGGCTTTGTGACCTGGCCCGGCACATTGCCAAGCGGGTCAAGAAGCTGGCGGGCGATCCCGAGGCCTTTCCGATACCCCAGTCGATCGAGAACCTCGCCCTCGAGGCGCTGGCCCAGATCCATGACAGCCTCGATGCACTGACCCAGTCCGACGTCGCCCGGGCACAGGCCGTCATCGCCGCCGATCAGCAGGTCGACCGCCACTACCGCGCCATCCAGAAACAGCTCAAGCTTGAAATCGTCCGCACTCCTGAGCGGATCAACACCTGGCTTCGGCTGGTCAACACCGCGCGTAACCTTGAGCGGATCGCCGACCACGCCGCCAAGATTGCTGAGTCGGTCATCTATCTCAAGGAGGGCGAGATCCTCCGGCATCGGCCAGCCGATCCGTCGCACGATACCAGCACCGGCTCGTCTCCCTCGTCGTCCTCCCCCGCGGCTAACGCCTCGAGTTGAGAACAGCCGGCCGAGAGCCGGGGATTCCTCCGCCCTCACGGAGACAGCGCCGTCGTCGGGAAAATCGCCAGGTGGACGGCCCGGCGGGCGCAGGCGACGAAGCCGGCGGCCTCGTAGAGCCGCAAGGCCGGTGTGTTGCGCAGATCGACGGCCAGCTCCAGCCAGGGAACACGGTCTCGCGCGAGCTCGAGCGCGTGCTGGATCACGGCGCGGCCCAGGCCGCGACCGCGCGCGGCCGGGGTCAAACCCAGGTAGATCACCTCCCAGACGTTTCGGCCGGAAACCTCGGCCATGAGAAGCACGGCAGCAGCGTCCGGCTTGTCGAGCACGCGCCCTAGCCGCCACCGCTCCGCCACAAACCGGCCCGCCGCGCGATGGCTTTCCAGGATATCGTCGAACGCGCGGACATCTTCCAGCTCAGGCATGTCCAGGCTACCGGTGTAGGTCGCCTGCAAGACAGAGCGGAACTCGGACTCGAGGGCCGCCTCGAAGGAACGCCACTTGAAGCCCGAACACGAGCAAGGATCAGGGTGCAAGAGAGAGCCTGACCAAGCCGGCGCGGGGTTGATGAGGCGACTGGGCTTTGGGACCGCCTCCGTGGTGGCTGGCGGTAATGGGATCGACGTGTCGCGCTCGAGGTACAGCAGTTCGGTGACGCGCGGCATACCTCCCCTGTTGAGATCACGGCCCGCATGAGAGCCCGCTGATTCGTCCAGCACCGCCTGCGCCAGGCGGAACCCGCGTGCCTTCAAGTCGGCCAAGGCTTCCTGAACCAGCGCCGCGGCCACCGCTGCCCGGCGCCACGACGACTTGACCTCGGGTGCCCACACCGCAGCCGCCTTGCCGGCCAGCGGCTGCGTCAACAGCGCGCCGGTGATCCGGCCCGTTCGTTCCCGCGCCACCCATATCCCGGACAGGTCGATCTCGCCGCGCTGCGCCTCGTCCAGCACCTCGGCGATCAACCGGTCCCGCAGCACCTCCGGTACGCGGCGGTACAAGACCTCGAGCGCTGCGCCTCGCGCCTCCGGCGGACACGGAACCACCCGAAGACCGAAACCCGCCATGGCCCTTGACCGTCAACATCGTCCACGGAAACCAACTTCGGAAAAAAATCCAGCGCGCAGCAGCATCTTTACCGTATCATAAAGAGCGTGAGGAGGTCACGCGATGCGGAAGCCGGTCAAGCTTGACCCCGACGTTCAAAGCAACGTGCGCACCCTGCTCACGCGGGACGAGAATCGTTCCGCCCGTGCCGAGGGGAATCTTGGGGTGACGAGTCTGGACGGCTCGAGCAACGAGGCGAACCTCAATGACGCATGGCTGGTCGAGCACGCCCGGCATGGGGACCATCAGGCGTTTGCCGTCCTGGTTCGGCGCTATGAGCGCAAGCTAATCCGCGTCCTGACGCGGCTGGTTCATCAGCCGGAACAAGCCCGCGACCTGGCGCAAGAGACCTTCTGGCGTGTATACGCCTGTCTCGATCGATTTGATACCGCACGGCGGTTCGGGCCCTGGCTCTTCCAGGTGGGGGTTAACCTGGGCCTGGACTGGCTTCGCAGCAGTAAGAACGAGCCACAGCTTTTCACGTCGATCGACCGGACCAACGGTGACGGGCAGGCGATTTTCGATCTTCCCGACCCCGATCCCAGAACACAAGCTGAACTGTCGCAAGAAGTTCAGTTCATCCTTGCGCGAATACCAGTCTGCTATCGGACCATCCTGGTACTGAGGGACCTGGAGGGCTTCTCCTCCTCGGAAGTGGCCGCGATCGTGGGGCGACGTGAGGGGACCGTGCGGTGGCGCCTCTGCAAGGCCCGTGAGAAATTCCGCGAAATCTGGGAGCGCCGCCAGGACGGGGCGCGAAGAGTAGCGAAGGATGGCAAATCAAGGCATGGGCAAGTCGATGGATAATCGCACTTGTGAATGGGTCCGTGCACGCTTGCCGCTCTTGGTGGGCGATCTCGACGGCGATCAAACTGAGGGCGGCAGTGAGGGGGGTGACCTGACCCCTCAAGACCGCCGCCAGATTGAGCGGCACGTGGGGGACTGCACCTTGTGTCGCCAGCACCAAGCCGCTCTCGAGGAGGCACTGGGTGCACTCGCTGCGGCCGCAGCCTACATGCCGGTCGAGACCGAAGTTCCGTCGCTCTGGCCAATGCTCGAGCGCCGCATCACACACCATGATGCACGCACACCTTCGGGCTGGCAACGCGCCGCGTACGGACTTGCGAACCGATGGGGCCGAGCCAGAGCAATGCTCGATGAAGAGCGGGCGCTTCGCCTGGCCTGGATGCGCGACACCCTGCGCGAGGCACTCGCTCACCGAAAAGAACAGGATCCGGAATCGAGACGGAAGCCCGGCTTGGTTTTGGGGTACAGCGTGGTGGCCGCAATCTTCGTCGCACTGATCGGATTTCCGGTTGTGCGCAGGCAATGGCTCGAGGCCCAGTCCACGATCGCCGCCAATGCCGCGCCGCTGGCCGATCAGCTCGTTTCACCGGAGCCGATCGACGAGCCACCACCGGGAGTCACGAACGGCGACGGCGACGGCGAAGTTCCCGCCAGCCACTTGGCGGAGGCCGATCCCGTGCGCGCACCTGAGATCCCCGGGGCCGGGCTTGACAGTACCTCGACGCCGAAGCCGGCAGCCCAGATCCGGTTCGGTTACGACCTCGATCACGGAATTCCCATGCCGCCCGACACGCGCGAATCCAAGCCCGTCAATTGAATCCAATGATGTCTTCCTCAACCGGCCGCCCTCGTCAGATCTGCTCCACCCGTTGGCTGACAGTCTGTGCCGCAGTCGCGCTCGCGGCCGTGCTGTTTGGGACGGGCCGGCTTGGCTTGCGGTTCGGGCCTGGTTGGGGACGGACGAATGGTGCAACGTTACCGGACGGGCTTGCACCACGCGTCGGCCCGCCATCGGCGGAAGGGGCGCAAGCCTCCGATACCGACGCGGCGTTGTTCGCGGCCCTGGAACGTTTAGAGCAGCGGGTGGCCGCGGCGATGGAGCGGGCGCGGGAGTCGGTCGTGACCCTGGAGTATACCGCCGCAGACGGTCCGCCCGGCACACGCCGGGTGGCCACGGGTGTGGTGATCAACAATAGCGGAGAGGTCCTTTCGGTCCGCATCGATCCGCCCCTCGCGGAGCAGGCACCCGGGGCAGCGAGGGAGCCGGCGCCGATTGTCGCACGTGACTTCTCGGGCCGCTGTTATGCCGCCCATTGGGTGGCGACCGACCCAGAGACCGGCCTGACGCTGCTGCGTCTTTCATCTCGAGCCGTGCGGCCGATCCGAATGGCGGCCGGCGGGCCAAACCTGGGAAGCCTGGTCTTCCTCGTGGGAAATCCGTTCGGAATGGGGCACTCGGTCAGCCGGGGACACGTGGCCGGGCTCGATCGCGCGCTGGAGCTGGGCACCCGTCAACTTGGTGGCTTGATCCAGATCCAGGCATCGCTTTATCCCGGCGACAGCGGCGCGGCGGTCGTCGACCTCCGCGGCGATTGGCTCGGCATGATCCGTAGTGGGCTGGCCGTACCTCGCTCAGGATCAGGATTGGAGTTTAGCCCGAGTGCGACGACCCTTCCCGGTTCGCCCTCGTCCGCCGGGCTTTCGTCGTCGTCGGCCAGGGTGGAGGCCCTCATGGTCCGACCTGAGCGTGACACCGACTTCGGCTTCGCCATCCCGGCCCATGATGTGCTCTGGGTCGCCAACCAGCTCCGGACCCACGGACGTGTCGATCGCGCTTATCTGGGTGTCCGCCTCGAGCGTGTCTCCGCCAAGGGCTTGATCGCCCTGTCCGAGTCGGACCCGGGAGCGGGGCCGAGAGCGATCGATCCGCGATCCGATGCAATGCCGGCAGTATCAGCATCGGTCGTTGGTGAGCCGGATGAAGCGGCGGTCTCCGCTCAAGAAGGGGCCATCCTTCGCGAGGTGCTGGCCGGCACGCCGGCGGCTGATGCCGGTCTCCAGCCCGGCGATGGCATCGTCGCGCTCGATGGCCAGCCGATTCGGTCCGCTCCCGACTTGACCGACAGGCTCGACCGCATTCTCGCGCGGACGACGGTCCTGCTGGACGTCGTTCGCGGCCGTGGCCCGCGGCGACTGCGGATCTCTCTGTCACTCCGCACGGCCAGTCGGCCCGATCCACAGATCAGCTCCACCCGCAATCCGTGACCTCGCCACCCCGCGCCGCGGCGCATCCGCAGTACCCGACGCCGGTTTCGCCGGATCGAGCCCATCGGTTTGATTGATGAATGTTCAGAAATCGTGTATGCTTCACTCCCGGTCGGGTCGATCCAGGACAGGGGAGAAGAAGGACCATCTCATCTCGTCTCTCAACACGGAGGAGGTTGATCATGGCACGGGCGAAAGCAAAGTCCCTTTATAGCGTCCACCCAGGGGTCGCAATGGTGCAGACCTGGGTCATCAGCCTCCCCCAAAAGACGGGTCGTAGCCTGGATGAGTGGATCCGGTTGGTCCAGAAGGATGGGCCTTCCGCGGATAAGGAGCGGCGAGATTGGCTCAAGACACGCCACGGTCTGGGGACAAACACGGCCTGGTGGATCGCCGAACGCGCTGGCGTGAGGAATCTTGAGGACGACGACCCGGAGGCCTACCTCAAGGCCGCTGACGGCTACGTCACCGCGATGTTCACCGGCAAGAAAGCCGGACTCCGGCCAATCTACGACGCGCTGTTGAAGCTTGGCATGTCCTTGGGCCACGACGTGAAGGTCTGCCCGTGCAAGACGATCGTCCCGCTATACCGCCGGCACGTCTTCGCCCAGATCAAGCCTTCGACCACCACGCGCATCGACTTCGGCCTGGCTCTGGAAGATACCACCACGCCCGAGCGGCTGGTCGACACCGGTGGTCTGGCCAAGAAAGATCGGATCACCCACCGGATCGCGATTTCAAGCCTGGCCGAGATCGACGCCGAAGTCAAACACTGGCTCAGGTTTGCCTACAACCTCGACGCATGAGCGGCTCAACTAGAAGAGGGCACAACCAATCGCAGCGTTCGCGCGGCCAGGCCGATCGTGGCGATGGCGCCGCTGTTGAAGTCAAGGCGGTCCTCCTCGACGCCGTCGCTGAAGATCACTCCGTTCTGGGGCATGTGGGAGTCGATTTTCAGAGGCATTCCGGCGTCGATCCGGCCATGGACAATCTCGGCGCCGGACGTCTTGCTGACAAAAGGCTCGCGGACACTGAAAACGAGGTGGCCGGCTTCCCAATCGAAGCGGTAGTGGTCGCGGATGGTGCTGACCTTGCGGCTGTTGGTCATCGTCTCGACGATCCCCGCGGCGCCGGTCAGGATCGAGCGATGCCATCCGGTCGAGCCGGCGCCGGTCGAGACGATGATTCCACTGGACGACTGATCTTCCTCTCGGTCACCGAGCCGGATCCGGTAGCGGGCCGAGGTGTGCGTCTTCTGTCCGATGAAGAGGTCGTTGACGGCCAGGAGCGACTGGCCGTCGTTGAGCGTGGCCTGGGCCATCGTCACGTCGCGCCAGACCTTGCGACCACAGAGAGCCAACGCGATCGCCCCGGGCGCGTGAAGATAGTCGAAGGGCAGCAGGACACCGTCGATCCGTTCCGGGTCGGGGTTCAAGGCAACCACGGGCTGACCGTCGAGATACTTGGCGGCGTTGACCACCAGCCCGTCCTGGCCGAGAATCACGACGACATCCGACTCACCGAACAAGTAGGTCGGCAGGAACGAGCGGTCGATCCACCGGGTGCGGATACCGCGTGGCATGTTCTTGTGAAGAAAATCCCGCGCGTGATGATAAGCGTCGTGCGCGGCCTGATAGTCGTCGAACCGGCCCCCCATGTGCTCGATGTAGAACCGGGCCTGGTCGCGGGTGTTGAACCGCTCGACCAGCTCTTCCAGGGCTGTCCTGCGGGTGATGATCACAAGCTTGTCGGGCGCGGCCATGGTCGGCTCACTCCGGGCTCGTGGTCGCATCCGTGCCGCGGTCGTTCAACAATGCGGCGAGGATCTCGGAGGTGATCGTCAGGTTGCCGATCCGTCCAGCGTTCTGACCCAGGTCGTTCATGGCCAGCGCGAGGATTTTGCGAGGATCGAGCGCGCTATAGACGTCCAGCTCGAGCTGCTTGGCCCGGGCGCGGAATCGGGCCTCCTCCTCCAAGGCTTTGCCGCGGCTCTGGGCCTCATGGAGTGCGTTTTCGCCTTGCAGGTCGATGAGCCGGCGGCGCTGCTCTTCCAGCGTGATCTCTGTGTTCAGCTCGTTCTCCTTGATCTTGCGCTCCTCCTCGACGGCGGCCGCGCGGCGTGCATAGATCGCCATGTCGGCCTTGCGCAGCAGGGTCTCGCGGTAATCTGCTTCCAGCGCCTTGGCAACCTCGGGCGTTGGCTTGGCCGCGACGAAGGTGACGCTCAAGAGCTCCGCACCCAGCGGCTCGAGCAGTGACCGATCCTTGATCCTGGCCTGGACACTCGCCGCGATCGTCTCGAACTGCGACAGGACCTCCTCCAGCGAACGCCGCTGGATCTCGGTCCGAGTCTCCATCTGGATCACGTTGGTGATCCGCTGAGCCAGCCGGTCCGGGTCGTTGGAGACGTACTCGTGCGTCACCGGGTCCATGTTGAAGTTCAAAAGCTCGGCGGCGCGTTTCGCGCTTTGAATACGGTAGGTGAGCTGCCCCTGGATCGTCACCGCCTGGAAATTCCTGGTCACTTCGTTGAACACCAAGTTGGCGTCCACGCTGCTGGTTGGGACCGCGACCACCTGGGTGTTGTGCTTGAGATAGAAGAACGCCAGTCCCTGGCCCTCGCGCACGATTCGGCCCGAAACGTACTTGATGATGTATTCGGTTGGCTGTGCTTTGAAGTAACCGACGTTCAACATGGTTTGGACTCGTTGTGGGCTATCCGTCCCCATCAAGAGAAGGGTACAGGGAATGCGATCAAGGCCTCACGTCGTCCTTGCCTGCCGTCCCTCGCCTCCGTCTTCGCGGCGCGAGCTGTTTGCGGAAGGACTCGAGATCCGGGCAGGTGGCGGCGAGCTTGATTAGCTCGTTCAACCTCACCTTATCTTCGATGGCTTCCAATCCAGTTTTCATTCCCTGAGCCTCGGTAGCGAAGCGAGCAAGCAGAAGAGTCATGAGAGATTCGATCACAGCTTCTCGCTTGGATTCAGTGATGATTTCCTGGAGCACTGGCGATCCCGACTTGATCATGGTTGTGCGCCCTCCCAACAGTTGGAACAACTGTGGATCATTATACTTCAGGCCGGCCAGGAAGTGGGTCACCACCAGCAGGTTTTCGTGCTCCTCGGGCGCTGCATCCCGGTCGATCCGGTCGCGACACGCTCGGAAGATCGGCTCGGGCGGGCCGTCGAATCGAGCCAGCGGCACCCAGGGGATCAACCCGAAGGACGAAGAGGTTAGACTTGCCTCGGCCCCGGCGGCGGACTTCGAGCAGGCCGTCGGGCAGCCGGCGAGGCTGGACCAGCTCTGCCGGGAGTGGTCGCCAGGAGATGATGTCGCGGATGCCGGCCAAGCGGAGAATTGCGTCGCCATGGTGCTCGATCAACCACTTGCTGCTCTTATCGTAGTCGTGGATCAGTCACCATCCTTCACCGCGGGGGCGTGTCAAGATACGGCTCGAGCAGACACCGGGGCAAGCCGATGTCGATGATGGCGACCTCGCCGGTGTAATCCGTCGCGCCGGGGGCGGTGAAGCCAAGCTTGGCCGCCACGAACGTAGCCGTGGCGCACGCGCGAACGGCCACGCCCAACGGCTGACCGGTATCAGCGTCCAGGCCCGATGGGAGATCGAGCGCAAAGATCGGCTTGCCTGAACGGTTCATCGCCTCGATGACGGCGCGCAGGGGGCCATCAACCGGGCGCGACAACCCCGTGCCCAAGAGCCCGTCCACCAGCCAGCCGGCATCGGCCAGAAGCGCGGCGAGCCGAGCGGGGTCAAGCTCGGATTCGCCGGGATTGGCATCGAACCAGGCCGATTGTTCGACACCGGATTTCTTGAGGATCGCCCACTGCGCGGCGGTGTCTCCCTGAAGCTGGTGGCCGCGGGTGAACCAGACGACGCGAACAGAAAAGCCCCAGGCGTCCAGGTGGCGGGCAACAACTCCGCCATCGCCACCATTGTTCCCAGTCCCACAGAGAACCAACACGGGCGGTAAAGCCGGCCCGCGCAGTAAGTCCTGGCCCTGGGCCGAGGGTGGAGGCGAGAAGAGTCGTCCACCCGCGTCCGGCGGCATAGCGCCGGCCAGCTCCGCCAGCCAACCGGCCGCCCCCCGGCCGGCATTCTCCATCAAGATCAAGGTCGGCAGCGCCAGCTCCTCCACCGCCTGCACGTCCAGCCGGCGAACCTCCTGGCGCGACAGTGGCCGAAGGCGAATGGTCATGCGCCGTCCTCCCTCCTGACTCCTCAGATTCAGCCTGCAATCGCACCACAAGTTAACCCGATCCTTCGGGCATTGACAACCACGGCCTCGCCTTCGAGAATACCGACATAGCCTTGCGCGCTCTGACCGCGCCGGCGCGGCGCGCGTCGTCTCCGCATACCGGTCCCCGGTTACGGACACGGAGGAATCATCTTCAGTATGCCACTCTATGAATACCACTGCGAGCCCTGCGACCATACCTTCGAGACCTTGATCCGAAGCGCAGGCGACTTGGCCCACTGCCCTCGGTGTGGCAGCGTCGACGTTGAAAAGCAGCTCAGCGTCCCCGCGGCGGCTCAGACTGGACACGGCCGCTCCGGCGAGTTGCCGATCCACGGCGGGACGGGTGGCGGACCCTCCTTCGGCTGCGGCCGCCCGCAGTGTGGATCGGGCATGTGCGCGGGGCTTCAGTAGTAGGCCGAACGGCGCTCTGCATCCACCGAGCACTCCCCTCGCCATCCGCAGATTCGACAAGTCCCATTCGATGTTCAAGGTCGCCGGTAATTCCCCACTCTCCGTTTTTGACAACCTCCCTCGCGGAGCGCATAACCCTCTGGCTGGTGGATCGCGCCGAGGGCGTGGCTCCTCGATCTTTTCAGCGCATTCGGATGAATCGGTCCTGGTCGAACAATCCATCCCACCGGATTGGTCCGCTTCAGCCTTTGAAAGGGGGACGGTGCGGGCACCACATGGGTGGGCGCGCGCGCCGTTTGCGGGGGACAGCACCATGGCGGGACACCTGGGGGAGCAGCAGGATCGGGCTGGGACGCGAGCCATGGCTCAGGGTCCAGCGGTCGTGGAGGCTGCCTTGCGCGCGGCGGTGTCCGAGCGTCTGGGCAACGCACGGTTTGACCTCTGGTTCGGGGATGGTGTGCGGCTTGGGCTTAGCGGCGATGGCGACGCGCTGGAAGTCCGGGTGCCGGACCCCTTTTTCCGCGAATGGATCCGGACTCACTATACCGCAAGCCTGATCGAGGCAGCCGAGGCGGTCGTGGGGCGGCGGTTGCGACTTTCGATCCAGATCCACGGCGAGACCGAGCCGCCCTTGGGTGACGTGGTCGAGCCGGGGCCGGCCCGCACTGAGCCCGATCTCGAACCTCGACGCTCGGGCAGCATCACAATTCCGCTGCCGGGCAACCCCAAGGCACCCCTCTCTTTCCCCTCAACGACTCCGCAAGGTCCGGGAACTTCCTCGCCCCTTGGGGCGTGCCTGCTTCTTCAGTCGGATCAGCCCCAGCCGCCAATGCGGATGCAGACGACGTCCCCGGTCAGCCCCCGGTCCTCGGTTGGATCAACGCGACGGCCAGTGCGCCGACTCGAAGATTTCGTGACGGGGCCGGGCAACCGCCTGGCCCACGCCGCGGCGCAAGAGATGGCCCAATCGGCCGGCGCGGTCTTTAA
Source organism: Isosphaerales bacterium (assembly GCA_044450785.1). GTDB lineage: Bacteria > Planctomycetota > Planctomycetia > Isosphaerales > Isosphaeraceae > JBIOJM01. The sequence continues at coordinate 36,094 of JBIOJM010000010.1, read as the reverse complement.
CCCGCTCGTGATCTACAGTGCCGTTGGGCTCGGCAAGACCCACCTGCTCGAAGGCATCAGCCACAGCTTGAAGCAAGTGCATCCGACCCTGCAAATCGTCCAGCTCACTGCCGAGGCGTTCACCAACAACTTCCTGGAGTCGATGCGAACCGGCACGTTGAATGGCTTCCGCACCCGTTACCGAAGCGCCGGCGGGTTGGTCGTCGACGACGTCCATTTCCTGGCCGCAAAGCGGGCCACGATGGTTGAGTTTCTCCATACGTTCAACGCCCTATTCGACAAGGGTGCGCCCATCGTCGTGGCGGCCGACCAGCACCCCCGGCTGATCACCCGGATGACCGACGAGCTGATAACACGGTTTCTGGGGGGCATGGTCGTCAAGATCGAACCTCCCGATCTGGCGACGCGGCGGGCGATCCTTCAAACCAGGGCCGCCGCGCGGGGGGTCAACATCCCCGAGACAGTCGTTGCCTATATCGCCGAGCATCTGCGCGCCAGCATCCGCGAGCTGGAGGGAGCATTGCACTCCGTGATCGCGCAGGCGGTCCTCACCGGCAAGCGGCTCGACTTGAACCTCGCCAAGACCGCGCTGCGCGATACGATCCGCCACACGGCGCAGGCCATCGCGCTTCGCGACGTCGAGCGGACCGTCTGCCAGCTCTTCCAGGTCGACGCCGAGGCGCTCAAGTCCGACAGCCGCGCACGCACCGTGGCTTACCCCCGCATGATGGCCATGTACCTGGCCCGCAAGCATACGGGCGCGGCTTACAGTGAGATCGGCCGCTACTTCGGCGGCCGCAATCACTCGACGGTTATTTCCGCCGAAAGGAAAGTCCAGCGCTGGCTCCGTGCCGAGGAACGAACCGTGCTCTTGCCCGGTTTTGAGACGGTCGCCGACCTGCTGGCCGATCTCGAGCAGACCTTGGGGGCGTAAGAGGCCGCTCAGGGAGTCCACATGTCGTCGCTTGATCGGCGCGGAAACGCACGACTACAATCAGGATGATGAGCGGACCGCAATGTCCGCGCTCGAGCGGGTGCGCCGGGGCGGCGGCACCCGTCGTTCGCCCCATCAGCCTTGCTCGGCCCGGTGACGACGATGTCGGATGAGGAAATCGGTTCGATAACACGCTGGATCGACGCGCTCAAGCAAGGGCAGCCCGCGGCGGCCGATGCGCTCTGGCGGCGTTATTACGAGCGTGTCCTGGCGATCGCCCGCCGCCGCCTCCAGTCCGCGCCTCATCGGACCGTCGAGGATGCCGAGGATGCGGCCGTCAGTGCCTTCTACACCCTTTGCGCGGGGGCGGTCCAAGGCCAGTTCAAGCAGCTCAGCGATCGCGTCGACCTCTGGCAGCTTCTGGCGGCCATCACTGTCAAGAAAGCGATCAGCCAGGGGCGGCGCCATGGTCGCCTGATCCGTGGCGGCGGCCAACTCATCCGCAGGCAGACAGCGGCGAATCGAGCCGAGCAGGCAAACCAGAACGACCCCGACGCTCTGGCCTTGGTTCTCAGCAAAGCGCCAACCCCCGAATCGGCAGCCATCATCCAGGAGCAATTTCAGGAGTTACTCGACTCGCTCGAGGATTCGACCCACCGTCAGGTCGCACTCTGGCGCATGGATGGGCTGAGCAACGCCGAGATCGCCGAAAAGATGGGGTGCGTCCTCCGAACCGTCGAGCGGAAAACCGAACGTATCCGCCTGATCTGGGAAGAGATCGGCGCCGCGCCCGACCACTGAATTCCCCGCCGTCGGGATCTCGGTCTGGAACAATGCGTTCGTGCTTGCACTGACTTGTCCCGACGATTTTGGTCTTTTTTGGGGTTTTCGTGTCGGGTTGGAAGGCTCGATGGCAAGACCCCAGGTAGAGGCGCCGCTCGTGTGACCTTGATGCCGGGCGAACTGATCTCTGCCGGCGGAGGACTCGAGCAGACCTTGGCCGGCGCGCGCCGACCGCGACGAGGACCATTACCCAGATCTTGACCGGGCCCAAATTCGGCTTGTCTCTGATCCGGAGGGACCTTTCATGAGTCCGCCATTCGAGCGACGGCAATCACGGTTGATCCGGGAAGATGTCAAACTCATCGACGAGCGTTGTGATCGGTATGAGAAGGAGTCGAACGCGTTGCTCACACCCCAGATCGACGACTACCTCGACGGCGTTGAGGGCGACGTGCGCACCTTACTCTGGCTCGAGCTGGTCATGGTGGACCAGCAGCTCCGCCACAAGCGAGGTGAGACGCCCACACTCGCGGAGTACAAGCAGAGCTGCCCCGATCAGCGGATCCTGCTGGATGTGTCCACCGCTTTCCTGGCCCCGGTCGTTCCGCCGCGGTCAACCGATGCTGGTCCCGGTCTGGACCTCCGGAACGACGCGGCCGTGACAACCCCAGAAGTAAGTACCGCGGCTTCGCAAGGCCGGCCTGGCCCCGAGGGCCCGCGCGACCCCCGTGTGGTTTCCGAGCTTGAGGACGTCACCAAGGCCCCCAGTGAGTTGTTCGCCGATCCACTCTTGACGACGGTGGGATCTGATCACGACGCGACCCGCCCCATTGAGCCACCCAGCACGATCGGTGCACAGGTGCAAGCCCGCGCGGCCGGGCTCGGTAGCCCGCCTCACGCGCGGCCAGGATTGGTCTTGGGCGATCACGAGTTGATCGAAAAGCTCGGCGAGGGAGGCATGGGCATCGTCTTCAAGGCCCGGCAGATCAGGCTCAACCGGGTCGTCGCGCTCAAGATGATCAGAAGCGGTGTTTTGGCCAACGACCGGGACGTCCGCCTGTTCCAGCGCGAGGCCGAGGCAGTCGCCGCGCTCGACCATCCAAATATCGTTTCGATCCTCGAGACCGGTAAGCACGAGGACTTGCTCTTCTACAGCATGAAGCTGATCGCAGGCCGGAACCTGCAGGAGAGTCTGGCCCGCTTCAAGAATCGGCCGGCGGCGATCGCCCGGCTGGTGGTGCAGGTCGCCGGTGCGATTCACCACGCTCACGAGCGCGGTATCTTGCACCGCGACTTGAAGCCGTCGAACATCCTCGTGGACGACCAAGACGAGCCCTACGTGATCGACTTCGGTCTGGCCAAACGGCTGGAGAACGACGAGTCGACGGTGGCCTCGGCCGCGTCCGCGGTGGGCACGCCCAGCTATATGGCCCCCGAGCAGGCCCAGGGGCTGCGCGACCAGATCACGACAGCCACCGATGTCTATGGCTTGGGTACTCTCCTTTACGCACTCGTCACGGGGAACTCGCCGTTCCGCGCCGACACGGCCCAGGAGACGATGCGCCAGGTGATCCATCAGGAGCCGCGGCACCCCCGTACACTGAACCCTCAGGCCGATCCCGACCTCGAGACAGTCTGCCTGAAATGCCTGGAGAAAGAGCCCAGGAAGCGCTACGCCTCGGCCCGCGAGCTGGCCGAAGACCTGGAGCGCTGGCTCGAGGGCAAGCCGATCCTCGCCCGGCCAGTGTCGACCCCCGAGCGGCTCTGGAAGTACGTCCGGCGCCATCCCGTGACCTCGGTGTTGATCGGCATGCTCCTGCTCACAGCGACACTGGGAAGCGGCGGCATCTTCTGGCAATGGCGCCAGGCCGTCGGCGCCCGCGCGGGCTTGCAGGTCGCGCTAGGCGTGGCAAAACAGAACGAAGACGTGGCCCTCAAGAGCGAGGACTACGCCCGCCACCTGGCTTACGCGGCGAAACTCAACCTGGCCGAGTGCGACTGGCAAGATGCCAACGTGGCCGGAGTTCAGCGCCACCTCGAAGAGACCCGCCCCCAGCCGGGCAAGACCGACCTTCGAGGCTTCGAGTGGGATTACCTCGACCACCTGAGCCACGCTCAGGGACGAACCCTGGCAGGGCACACGGATCGCGTTCAGAGCGTGGCTTATAGCCCCGACGGCCGCCGACTCGCCTCCGCGAGCCATGACCATACCGTCAAGCTCTGGGATGCCGTCACCGGCCAAGTCATCCGCACCTTGATCGCGAGCAAGATCGTCCTCGTCGTCGCCTTCCACCCGGACGGCACCCGGCTGGCCTCGGCCGGAGACGATCGGGTGGTAACCCTCTGGGACGCCGCTACCGGTCAGGCCATCCACACCTTTCCGGGACACACCGGCAGTATCTGGGACCTCGCGTTCTCCCCCGACGGCAAGACCCTCGCCTCCTCGAGCTTGGACGGGACGGTCAAGCTCTGGGACGTCGCCGCCGGCTCCCTGGTTCGCACCATCCAGGACCACCGCGCTGACCATGTCGATGACATCGCGTTCAGTCCGGACGGTAAGACCATCGCCTCGGCCGGTGGAGGTGAGGCCAGCGTTCGGATCTGGGACATCGCCACCGGCCAGCTCGTCCGTACCCTCAAGGATGTTGTGATTCCCGTCGGCAACCTCGCCTTCGGCCTCGACGGCAAGACCCTCGCCGGCAACGGGAGGGCCTCCACTGTGTGGGGGCGGAAGCCTGTCGCTTTTTCCCCCGACGGCAAGACCCTCGCCTCCGGCACAGCCGATGGAACAATCAAGCTCTGGGATGCCGGCACTGGCTTACTGGCTCATACCCTCAGGGATCGTCATAACCTGGACTCCGTCGGGAGCCTGGCGTTTTCCGCCGACGGCAAGACCCTGGCCTCCACTAGCCACACGGATCAGACGGTTTCCCTCTGGGACGCCGCCACCGGTTACCTGGTGCGCACGATCAAGGGGCATACCGGCGCGATTTTGGACCTCGCCTTCAGCCCTGACGGCACGCACTTGGCCTCCGCGAGCTTTGACTTCACCGTCAAGCTCTGGGATACAACGCGGGACCGGGAGGCTCGGTCCTTGCCGGGGAAGAACGTGGTCCTGGACGTCGCCTTCGGTCCCGATGGCTCGTACCTCGCCTCCGCCGGCTTGGACCGGACCGTCACGCTCTGGGATGTAAGCACCGGCCAAGCCGTGCGCAGCTTCCAGGGGCACACTGCCTCAATCAAGCGCATTGCGATCAGCCCTGACGGCCGGCGTGTGGCCTCCGCCGGAGAGGATCATTCGGTCCGAGTCTGGGACGTCGCCACCGGGACAGAGATCCATGCCCTCAGGGGCCACACCGCCCCCGTCATGAACGTGGCCTTCAGCCCGGATGGCAAGACGCTGGCCTGCGCCAGCGTGGACCGGACTGTCAAGCTCTGGGAAGCGGAGACCGGCCGGGAGATCCGAACCCTCCAGGGGCATATCCGCGCGGCCAGTGCCCTCGCGTTCAGCCCGGATGGCAAAACGTTGGTCTCCGGCGGCGGTGACGGCTTCGTCCTGTTCTGGGACCTGGGCTCCGGCCGCCAGATCCAGGCCATCAGGGCCCACCCGCATGCGATTATCACAATCGCGCTCAGCCCGGATGGGCGGTGGCTCGCCTCGGGGGGCTGGGATCCGTCGATCAAGATCTGGAACCTTGCCACCGGCCAGGAGGCTTACACCCTTAGAGGCCATGCCTTGGCCATTAACAAGCTTGTGTTCTCCCCCGACAGCCGGCGGCTTGTCTCCGCGAGCGATGATCGAACGGTCCGGATCTGGGACCCGGTCTTCGGCCAAGAGCTCATGGTTCTCCGGGGTCACGCCGGTGAAGTCTGGGGCGTGGCGTTTTCACCCGACGGATCGCGGGTGGCCTCCGCGAGCACTGACTGGACGGTCAAGCTCTGGGAACACACCAGCCCAGGGCTCCCCAAGAACCCCTAGAGCAGCTCAACTGCCGGTGTTTCGCATGTTCGTGGGAGTTGGACGTAGTCCCTTGCGTTCAATTATGGCTTGCAGAAGCCTCCTACGCAATTGGGGCAGGCTGGTTCGGTGCATTGACTGGAGCTCGTGCAGCTCTTCTCCAGACAGACTTGAGGTCGGACCTTGCCACCAAGCAGCGCGGCCATCGACGGGGATTGTCGGTCTACGGGTTGGGACAAGTTGGGCAACCGCATGGTTGAGAACTCCTTGATCTGGTTCACAGGATGAGGGAGGTCAGGTTTCAATCCGCTCCCGGCACTGTGGCCGGGAGGAACGACCTGTTAACGCACAAACCAGGACCGCATCGGGCCTACCGTCACGGGGACCACATCGCTGACGTCCACCGTGAACCGGAACACTCTGCGCACGGTTTGCACCTGGCGCTCAGGGTAGAAGAAGTGGATCTTCACGTCCCAGCAGTCGGAATCGGGCCGGCAGATTGGGCTCCGCTCCACGTCGATCGCGTCCAGCTCCATCGACTCCTTGAGGGCGGGCTCGAACACCTGCCCGATCTGGTACGCATTGGTTGCGGCATGGTTGATCGCACGCTCCTCGGCCGTCAGGCCCAGGTTGCGCAGCTCGTGATAGACCTTCTGGAGGAAGCCGCGCACGCCTTGCGCTTTCCGGCCATGCGCCGCATGCTGCTCGGGCGCGGCCGAGGCCGGTGGCGGTTTACCCACGACTGACTGGACCAGTGCGCCGATTGTCCAGCTATACATCCCCCGCGGCTCGGGAGTCACGACCGGCACAACCTGGCCGTTCCATAACCGCGCCTGGCCGGCCAGCCGCCCGGGGATCGACACCATCTCGACCTGACCGCTGAGTTGATCCGCGAGGAACTCGCGGAGCAATTCGTAGCCCTTGGCGGCGAACGGACCGGCCGGTGCAACCGCGTAGAGCGGCACTTGGTCGGAGCTCAAGGTCCAGAGAATCGAGGCGGCCTCCCAGTCGTGGGTTTTCAAGTAACCCAGCATCTGCGCGGGCTCGAGAGGATTCGACTTGTCTCGGTCCATGTGCTGCTGGATCGAATCGCGCCGCGCCTCGGAAACCAGGTCGTAGCCGAGCTGACCCAAGGCAAAGACCAGGCCCCTCGATCCAGCACCGGCCTTGGCACGGCAGGTCGCGCAGCCACAGCCCTCCGATGGGGCTACCGACGACGCGGGGGGAACCGTGCGTGCCCACTCGGTGGTCGAATCACGACCGTCGTTCACCCTGGGCTCGATTGCAACGTCGCAGTTGGGCGACGAGAGCTCGGCCGAGGAGGAGGGCGCCACCATTTCGTCGCTCATCGACGGGTCCTCGTTTCGGAGCAAGCAGCCAGCCTTGGCAAGGTTCAGCCGCCCCGCCAGCCGGCGGCGGGACAAACTGAGATCATCAAGGCGCTTCTCCGGAGAGTCAAGAAGAATCTCACCAGATTCACGCACCTTCCGAAGCATGGAACCGGCCTTGACCAGGTCCAGCCGTCCCGCCAGCCAGCGGCGACACGAATGGGAGTCATTGACACATTTCTCCGCCGAATCGAGCAAGAGCGACCGGATTCTCGCGCCGTCCGTGCGTCGGCCGCCCGGCAACGCCAGGCTCCAGAGCAACCCGGCCACGCCCGAGACGACGGCCGTGGCGAAGCTCGTCCCGCTCACGACCGATGTCCGTCCACCGGGTGTGGCCCCCAGCAAGCCGGCGCCCAAGGCCAGCAGGCCCCCGGTCCTGTAGGATTGTCCCCAGTTGCTCATCTCCAACGGTTCCCCGCGCGCATCCATCGCCCCAACAGCCAGAACGCCGGGCAGCGCGGCGGGCATGTGCAGGCACTCGCAGCCGTCATTGCCGGCCGCCGCCACGATCAGGATGCCGCGGCGGACGCATCGGCCAACTGCGTCAGCCAAGATCGGCTGGGCCGCCCCAGTTGGCACGTACTGGCCACCGCTGACGTTAATGACCTGCGCCCCGTATTCCGCGGCCAGCAGGATAGCCCGGGCCAAGTCGAGCTGCGAGCATGCCGGTCGAAATGGCCGCCCGGACTCGGGATCGATCGCCGCTCTGTCCACAAAATCGCTGAAGACCGGCACGATGATCCCCCGGCAATGCGGCGCGATCCCCGCGACCGGGCTCCGCCCGTGCCGCCCGAAAATCAGGCTCGCCACCAGGGTCCCGTGCCAGGTCGCCGCACCGCCGGGCTGTGACATCACCGGCGCCGCCACCTCGACCGTTGTGAGGTTCGCCCCAACCAGCGCCGGGTGCGTCCGATCGACCGGCCCGTCGAGCACCGCGATTGCGACCCGAGGATCGCCGGTTGACGCGGCCCAGAGATCAAGGAGACCAGCGATCGATGGGATTGAGCCGGCGACCACGCTCGACTCGGCCACTGCGGAAGCCCGATCACCGCTCATCAATATTTCGGCACAAACTGCGCGCGTTCGTAGTAATTCGGGTTGTGGTGCCACTCGTCAAGCTGGACGGAGAAACCGCGGTCGAGGGCATCCTGCGCCAGGTCCGCCCAAGGGGTCTTGGGATGCCGAACGATGACTTCCTTGAGCCGCCGCTCCGCTTCGGCGTACTTTTTGGCGGTCTGATTCAAGGGAGCCAGGGGCTTCTTTGAATGATTGACGACCCAGGTGATCATCAAGTCAGCTCGCGGCTGGCCTTTAGGTACGGGCGGGGCCTTGGCGATCGACGCCATCAAAGCGCGATACTCATAGGCCTTGACCTGGAAGGCGACGGTTTGGGCCAGCATCAGGTCGAAGTGCGCCTGCCACCGCTTCTCCGGCTCGCGCTCGCGCATCTTGCCGTGGTCTTCCAGCCGCTTCTGGATGTCCAGGAGCGCGTTCAGTTTGATGGTGGCTTTCTCCCCCTCTTCAAGGGCTGCCTGGACCATTTTGGGCGGCTCGATCGGAAATTCGCGGAGATAGATGAAGTTCTTGCCCTCCAGGACGATCGCGTGCAGCAGTTGGCGCATCGGCGAGCTGTTGCGCTTCTCCATGTAGGTCAGACGGTTATCGTACTCAGGGAGGTACTCCTTCAGACGCGTGATCGAGTAGGCCTGCTCGCGCTGGCGGATCCGCATGAACTCCTCACTCGGCAAGACGAAATAGATCCCGCCGGAGTCCTTGGTCAAGCGGGCCAGCTCGTAGGGAGCGAAGCCCGAGGGCTGCTCGTCCCAGCGGTCGTACAGGCCATCCCATTGATAGAGCTCGAGGTCGGCCGTCTCGGGGCCGCGCCGGATCATGGGGTGGTAGACATCCTTGGTCACCGGGTCGACGTAGCGGTGATGGGCATACGGGTAACCGAAAAGCGACTGCCGGCCGATCACGTAGAGAGGCACCTTGTATTTCTTGAGCGCTTGCCGTGCCTCCTCGATGTCGGTACCGTCGTCTCCCGATTCGTCGGTCACCAGCACGATCAGGAGCCGGCGGTCCTTTCGAATCAAGTTCGCGTAGTGCTCGACGACCTCCCTGATCGCGTGCATGGTGTTTTCGATGCCCGTGGAGTCGACCTTCAGATGTTTGATGGCGCGGCCGATCTGGTCGATGTCCTCGCGGGGTTTCTCGAGGACGTAGTCGATCCCTTGGCCGAAGCCGACAACCGCGTGGGTGAGCGCAAGGGCAGACTTCTTGCTTGGCTCGACGTTGAGCTTGAGCTCGCTGGAGACGCGATCGAACTTTTCGAGAATGGCCTTCTGGTCGTCCTGCATGCTGATTGACTCGTCGAAGAGCCAGACGACGGTGAGCTTGTGGTCCCTGAGGTGGCGAAGGATCTCGCGGGCGAGCTGGTCGAGTGCGACGCCGATCTCCTTGACCTCGAAGATCGGGTCGCCGGCGATCATGCCGCCGCCACCGAGATCGGCGGCGGGGGCGACCGGCAGCAAGGTCAATGGAGATCCTCCCAGCCCGTCGACCTTGACACCGGGCATGCTTGACCCCTCGTTGATCCGTCCCTTGCCAACACCGCGGACCCTGGGTGTATTGGAGGGCCGACCGCTGCCCACGCCGCTCGCGACGATCACGCCGCCACCCTCCTCGCCTTCGCCCTCACCAGCCACCACCAGCGCGGGCTCGCCCGGGGTGCTGGCGTGCTCGTTGCCGATGGCACGATCGCGAGGGATGTTGTCCGGGTCGGCATAGATCGGCAGCGACTCCTGCTCGCCATTGGCGTAGGAAGCCAGCGCCGAGTCGAAGTTGAGGATCTTCTTGATCGCGTCCTGCGACGTGAAAGTTGCGGCGGCCAGGACCGACAGAATCGCCACGTGAACCACCAGCGACACGCCCCAGGCTTGAATGAGATACCGCAGTCGGACTCGGCGGCGGCGCCTGGGCCGCAGATTCGAACCCCGCGGCCCAGGGCGCGGGCTCGACTCGGGCCCCGACGCTCCCGCTGGAACCGCGGGCGAGCCAGGCACGATTGCCATCCCCGCTTCCTCGGCGTCCGTCGGCAGGGACATGAGGGACTGGGTCACCGTTGCCGCCGCTGAAATTGCGCCAACCGCACCGCGGATGTCCTGGCCGATGACCACCGGTTCCACCACCATCGTCTGGTCTGTCAACCCCGGCCCAGCCGGTGCCGCGGCCACATCCCCGCCAATCCGCTCCCCATTGGCCGGCACCGGCGATAACGGCAGGGCCGACGCAGGCTGGTCATGCACCACGAGCTGGTAAACGTTGTCATCCGCCGAAGAAGCAGGAGGGCGCAGGTCCATGTCGCGTGTTCCCCATCTCTTTGGATGTTTCTGCTCATTGGCCAAACACAACCGACCGCTGGTTCACCCTGGTCTAACTAAAGTTTAGGTACTTCCGGCGGCTTGGCAGGATTGGAGTTCTTATTCTTGCGCTGAGCAGCCGCGTTGTCGTTATTGCGGGGGCGTGGCGTAACGTATGTCTCCATCCACTTGAAACCCAAGGGATCTTTCAGCTCGCGCTCCGCGAAAAGGGCCCACGGGGTGGTCGGATGTTCCTCGATGACGCGGTGTAAGAGTGCCTGGGCCTCCCGGCCGGCGACCACCGCCTTCTCACTATACTGAATGGCCGGGTCGGGGATAAGTCGCCACGCGTTGAACTTGGGATTGCTGAACTTGGGAGGATCTTTCTTCATCCGAGCGCAAGCCCAGTTGTACTCGTAGCATCGGACCTTCATCGCCAGCAGCCGCCCCCGGATCAGGTCGTAGTGCGCCTGCCAGCGCCGTGAGGTCTCGCGATCTCGCAGCTTGGCCACTGCATTGATCGGTCCGAGGGCCTCATCGACGGTATAGGCAGTTCGCTCGGCCACGCCTTGATTGGTCGCCATCCACTCCTTGAAGTCGGGGGCGTCGTTCGGCGGGAAGAATAGGGCGGGCATTCCGGGCAGCTTCTGCTGGGTGATCTGCGCGGCGTTGAGGACCGCCTGGCGCAGCGGCGAGTGGGCGATCTGCGACTCATATTGATCGCGCCTCACCCAGTCGGGCTTGTATTCCCGCATCCGAGCCGGGTCGAACCCCATCCGTCGGGTGTCAAACCGTGTGACGAAGTAGATCCCACCCGTGGCGATGGCCATTCGACTGAGGGCGTACGGCCCGAAGCCAGCCTCGACGATGTCGTACTGAGGACCACCGTACCAGAACGGCAGCCGGATCTGCTCGAGCATCACGCTTTCGGGCCCCTGCCGCACCGGCACGCCCCGGAAGACTTGTTTGGTCTTGGGGTCGACGTAGTCCATGTACCCCTCAACGCGGCCGAAGAGCGCTTGCGAGCCCAGCACGTAAACGGGCACCTTGGCCCGCTGGGCCAGGGTGATGGCGTCCTCGAGCCGCCCCTCGTCGTCGCCGACCTCGTCGGTCACGACGATGACCATCGTGTGGTAGACCTGGTTGTGCGAGTCCTTGTAGCGGCCCCAGCGATTGACGATCTCGGCGACCGTGGTGAAAGTCGTCTCGACGCCGGTCGTATCCAGCGCGACGCTCTTGATCGCCTCGATGATCTCCGACTGGTCGGCCGTTGGCTTGGGCAGCATTGCCCGCCGGTCGTGCCCGAAGCTCAGAACCATCGTCAAGAGCCCGCTGTCGGTCGACAGGCGACTTTCGTCGAGCTGGTTGATGTGGGTGTAGATCGTCTCGATGTGCTTGCTCAACCGCTGTCGCTCTGCCTGGAGGCTTCCCGAGGCGTCGAATGCCCAGACCACCAGTGTGCGTCCTAGCTCCAGCCGGCGAAGGATCTCGACGGCGATCCGATCGACGGCACCCTCGACTCCGCCGACCAGCTCGGCGCCATTGCCCCGTATCGAGATGGTTTGCCCCAGCATGGTTGCGGTGGGCACGATGACCTCGGTCGCCCGCCGCACGTCAAGCTTGACCAACTCCGGCGCCATTCCCGGGGTTGTATTCTCCGACGCGGTAGAGACCGGGATGCCCCCCGCAGAGCCGGCCGCCAATGTGATCGCCGGTGCCAAAGTCGGTGCGAACGACCCTGCCGTGGCCACCGGTGCCGGCGGATTGGCCGACTGGTCCAGGTCCTGATACGTCGACTCGGACGGCACCAGGTTATCCGTCATCCCGCTTTGAAACTCGCGACGGGCCTCCTGATGCACTCGGTATCCCGCAAATGCGAGGCCCACAAGCAACAGCCCGTGCATGGTCATGCTGATCATAAAGGCGGGCAACTCGATCTCCAGCCGTCCCCCCAGCCACGACGACAACCACGGAAACCGCGTCTCAAGCCCCCGCACCATATCACCCACCACGATTCCACACTCCTCGGTAATTCAATCAGCCTGCTCGGACCTTATTGACTTCATGCCCCCGGCAACAGGCGCACCCCTCCCTACCAGCTTACTCTCAAACCCTGCATTAGTGACAGCTTACTTGCGGGTAATCGATCTGCCTACTGAGCACTACCCCCTGACCACGCCGGCCTTGAACAAATCCTCATCGACGGAGATGATTTCCAAGAGGCCACGTCATCACCCAGCTCGGTCAGCTCCTCCGTTGTCGTGACCAACGGACCGGGCACCTGGTAGAAGAGAGCCAGGGGTTGCCCGCGGGAGCCAAAGCGGCGGTGCCTCCAGCCAGGTTCGCCATCCTCGTTTTCCTGCAAGGGACATTGACGTGTGGCCGCGCGTTGGACCGGGACCGGTCTTCGCTTACGAGTGGCTGACGACCACGCGACGGTGGCAGCTCTATGCCTCCCGCGCTGGATTTGTCGGCGTGATTCTCGTCGGGATGATCGTCGTCTGGCAAAACGTCAATCGCCAATACAGCCCGGGCCAGACCGTTTCGATCCACACGCTGGCGGACTACGGCCAAAGCCTTTTTACCACGATCGTCTCGATCGAGCTGACACTGGTGCTCCTGGCAGCGCCCGCCGCCACCGCCGGGGCCGTCTGCCTTGACAAGGCGCGGGGCGGCCTCGACCACATGCTGGCCACCGACCTCTCCAACGCGGAGATCGTCCTGGGCAAGCTCGGCGTGCGGCTCGCACCCGTCCTGGGCCTGATCGCCAGCGTCTTGCCGCTCTCAGCGCTCGCGGGCCTGCTGGGAGGGATCGATCCCGATGCGCTCTTCGGCTCGTTCCTGACGACAATCGCCTGCGCCTTTCTGGGCTGCTCGCTGGCCTTGACCCTTTCCGTCTGGGGCCGAAAAACCCACGAAGTGTTGATGCTTACCTACTTGATACTGATTCTCTGGATAAGCAGCCCCCTGCTATTGGTCATCGTGGCGTTCTCCCTCCGATCAGTGCCGCCCCAGACTTTCGCACCGTTCCTCTGGGAATGGCTCGAGTGCTCGAACCCTTACTACCTCGCCTTCGCGCCTTACACTGATCCTGGCAAGGTCGGCTTGACAACTTATCTGGGATTTCTGGGGTTTTGCCTCTGTCTATCCGCGATGCTTGTGGCCCTGGCGACGTTCCGGATTCGAGTGGTAGCCTTGAAGCAGGCCGGGCAAGCCGCGGCCAGGTCCCGCCGCGGCCGGTTCGCTCTTCGCCTTGCCCGCCCGGCATGGCTACCGCGGCTTCCCGCCCCCTCACTCGAAAGCAACCCGGTCCTCTGGCGCGAGTGGCACCGATCAAGGCCATCGCGGTTCATGGGCTTGGTCTGGTTTCTCTACACGGCCCTGGGCGTGCTCTGGACCGCGGTCGCGCTGCAGGTGATGACCACCACGCGGGGCAACGAGGGATTGATCGTCGTCATGAATGTGTTTCAAGTCGCCGTGGGATTGTTGCTCCTGAGCGTGAGCGCTGCGACCAGCTTGGCTGAGGAGCGGGCGCACGGTAGCCTCGACGTCCTTCTTTCGACCCCGCTCTCGACGTTCTCGATCCTCGTTGGGAAATGGTGGGGGGCCTTTCGGCTGGTCCCTCACGTGTTGGTCTGGCCTGCCTTGATGACCAGCTTCTTGCTTGTGGATGGCGGGCACTGGATCCGCTACCTCTTGTTGCTCGGATTGATCCTGGCGTATGGCGCGGGGATTGCCAGCCTGGGATTGGCCTTGGCGACCTGGGTGAGCCGGCTCGGGCGAGCGATCGCGCTCTGCGTTTCCACTTACGTTGTCTTCTCGTTCGGCTGGATTTTCCTGATCGTCCTCGTCTTCCGTCGGGACAGCGTGGGCCTGTCGCTGGTCATGGGGAGCCCTCCTTACGGCATCGGTCTGGCCACGAGTGCCGTCGCAGCGAGTCAACGACATTTTCTTGACAGCGCGGATGAGCTCGCCGCCGGAGTTGGAGCAGTTCTCTGGATCCTGATCCACGGCGGGGTTGCGGTCGTCCTGTTCGCGGCGGTGGTTGCGACCTTCGACCGCTGCCTGGGACGAATCTCGGAAACGGCCGGACCCCCGGTCTCTAGACTCCGGAAAAAGCATCTGCGACACTCGCAGCCAGATCTTGATGAGTGGCTCACGGATGATTCCGTGACGTGAGCAACTGGCGAGGTGACGAAATGACGTTCCCGACACCACGGTGTGGGCATCCAGCCGACCGTGCCAGCCGCACGAACCATCCGAGGCATCATCAAGGGACGCGATGAGGTGCTCGAACGGGGCGTTGCCGTCGTCAGCCCACAGCCGTAATGGAGGGCTCCATGATCACCCCTCTTTTTGCCATGCCTCCGCCGCAAATGCTCCTGGTCTGGCCCGTCGGTATCGCCCTGGTCTTCCTGTTCGTGAGATGCTTTGTTGGTGCAACTGCCAGGAAGGACCGTGGAAAGAAGACCGAGTCGGATCGAAGGGCGGCACTCGGGCTCACAGCCATCCTTTCCGGCCCGTTGGTAGGGGCCTTCCTGGCCGGTCTGGCCACTGCTCTTGGCGGTGTGCTCCCGGCCGATGTGGGTTATACCTACCTCGTGTTCACCATCATCGGCGGCATCGCCGGGTTCATCGCAGGTATCGCTTTCGCGGTAGCCGGCCTTCTCTCTCACCGAGATCCCACCGAGAAAAACACACCGGCAACGCATTCGGAGTTGTGGGACAACCCATAATAGAGAAGATTGCGGATTCCTCTTAATCCGTTCGTTCGACCGGTAACCGCGAGCCCTTGCTCGCAGCCGGGTTCTTGCCCATCACGGCCTTGAAAATCTCCTGAGTAACCGGGATTTCTGGCATGGAGAAGGGCCTGGTCAGGACGACCTCGTGAGGGTATTCGTCCTGATAGCGCCGCTGGTAGAACGGGGACCCTTGCAGGAACCGGCCGGCCGGTAGTGGAATGCACTTCAAGGTCAGCTTCTCGCTTTCCATGATCTTCCGGAGCTGCTCGGCGATCACCGGCGGTCCCTCCATGGCATAATGACGGGTGTGTGATCGCCGTCCCTGGGGTCCCAGAACCAGGGCTTCGTGTCCGTTGCCCGGTTGCACAGCACGTTGCCCTTGATGGTCACGTCGGCCCGCAGCGATTCCCTCTTGTCTTGTGCCGAGGTGCTGGCAACAACCTGCGTCAGTGCCAGGATCAGCGGCGCCAGAATGCCGATGTGTCGTTGCATGAGTCCGACTCATCCTTCATCCTTCATCCTTCATCCTTCCGATTCGAACGTCCGCCTCCGTTTGCTCTTGAGCGAAGATTCGCGCATAGTTCTCTTCCGCTGGCGCACCCAACCGCTCGGCCATCCTCCGGTAGGCTGCCCGGCGATAGTTCCACTCCCGCGATCGGGGTACCTGTTCCAGCCAGTCAAAAAGGTGCACGCGGCACAGGTCGTCGAAGTCGTGCTGCGAGAGCTGGACCTCTTCGCCGGTGATGCGGTCAATGATCCGATAGGGCTCAACCACCTGAAGAAGGGCACGGTCGAAGGACGCACGATCCATGGCACAGTTCAGGTACGCGAGACGCTCCGCCCGGTCGCCGATCAAGATGCGGACCTCGGCGCGGCGCTCGAGGGGCAAGGTGAAACCCTGGAACTTCTCGGTGCCGTAGATCGAGTGAAACATCCCCGCTCGGCAGACATCCTCCGGGCAACCCTGCGATTCCAGGTAACGGAAAACGGCGATCAGGTGCGCCAGGTACGACTTGTGTGTGTGCGGAACCTGTTCAATCCCCATCCCGACCAGGAAGTCGGTCAACCGCTTGAAGTCCTTATCCATCGCTCGCACCTCGTTGAAGACGTTGGCTTGGGGGGGGCAGACCAGTGACGGTTATTCTCCAGTTCGCAAACCGGTTATATCGTTCACATAGGCTAGACCAAAACCAGGCACTGAGCAACCGGGAAGAGGAAAACCCGGATGGTCTCTACCAATTGGCCTGCGGCCTGGCGCTGTGCGTCCCGATCGCTACGTCGTGAGCAAGATCGAGTAAGGTCAACCGTAGCCAGTGGCATGAGTTCTATGGGCAGGAGGGCGTGGGCTTCTATGAAGGTGCTGGTGAAGGGTGAACTCTCTTCGGACAGAACCAACGTGACCGCCGAAAACCGGTCGCCAGTCAGATGGGCCACGGGTAGAATACACGCGGACCTATTCAGTCTGTTCAGGAGGAGACCAGCAATGAGCATGGTCAAGCACCAATTCATCATCTCAAGTCGACAAGTCGCCCAATGGTTGGATAGTCAGCCAGGGACTTGGTGGCTCGCCGATGGCGATCCTCTGCTGACTTCGAGAATCTGTTTTCCCTGCCCGAGCGACGAACTGGCCGAGGAGTTGCGCCGGATTGACCAGAACATCATCGTCTATACGAACAAGGCAGTCGGGATGGAGGACGGCCGGCAAATCGATTCTCATGTGCTCCCGCGGCTCGCCGATACGGCGAACAGACATCACGAGAGGAATTTCCTCGCTCGTTGGCAGTCCTCCGATGTCGAGTGGCTTCTGAGCGAGGACAAATCGGCGGCTGAGGCATTTACAGACGTGTCGCTGGAGCGATGAGATGCCCAGGCCGAAAACGGATTTGAACCAGAAGATCAGAGAGATCCTTCAGCACACCAGTCCAATGCCGGTGGAGTCGACCTGCCCAATCCGCCACCTCGATCGGGCTGCCAACTCGATAGCCGCCCTTCTGAAATATCTCGATATTCATCTGGAAGCTGCCGGCTTTTATGAATCCGTTTGTGAAAAGCATATGGCCCATCTCCGTCGGATGGCCTTGGCGAGCCTGATCGAATCGTTCGAACGATTCTTGAAGGAACTCGCCTCGGTGTACATCGATACACTGGTCAGCTACGTCGGTGATGACCGGTTCGATGAGTTCTCTGCAAAAGGGAGCCAACTGGCCTTCCACCTCTCGGCAGGTTCTGTCGGTAAGGCGCTGTGCGAATCCGATACATGGTTGACGAACAAGACGATCAATGAACGATTCAGGCGTCTCTTGAAATCGCCCTTCGGCGACAACTGGGAGAACCTCTTCCCGGAGGAGAACCAACCACCCCAGAGTGAGCGAGCACGGGCCAAAACCCTTTCGATCCTCTGGCAGATCCGGCACACAATCACCCACAATGTTGGCGTGATCACCGGGTCTGACGCAGCCAAGCTCCGGATGATGGTGAAGGGTGAAGTCGCTCCGGACAGAATCGTGGATCCAGCGAGGCATGATCTGCTATATACGATGCGATTTCTCCTTGACGCAGCTCAATCGGTCAATCAGCGGGTGGGTAAGCGGCTCGAGATACTCCTCGACGGTTTCCATCGAGACAATCCGGCCCTCTTCGACGCGCAGGAAATGGCGGACCGTGTCTCTCGTCAACTCGGCGTTTTGATCATCATCAATGGAAGCACAGGAGCGCTCTGATGTGTGCGCTCTTCACCCTCGCCGTTCTCACCTCATCGCGGTGAGCTCAGTCGTTCCTTCGGGTCCCCTTGCAGGTATCCTGCGTTGGGATCGGAACCCGGGCGGGTTACTCCCCTGGCCGCGGCGATCTCGGGAGATTCGAAGACGCGACCTTGATCGTTCGTCTCCTTGATCCACTGCTCCAGCACACCGTGTAGACGCTTGAGCACGGCTTGGTGCTCGGGATTGCTCGATGTCGCCAGGTTATGGATCTCGTGCGGGTCCGACTCGAGGTCGTACAGTTCCTCCGGCGGCATGGTCGGCGCGGTCAGGACTCTCTGGACCGGCGTTAGCTTACCCTGGATCTCGAGCTCCTTGAGCAGGTTCCAGACCGGATAGCTGCGCTCCTTGTATTCGTTGGGCTGGAGAAACGGCCGCTCGGGCGTGAAGTTGCGGATGTAGCGATAACGGGCGTCGCGCACGGTACGGAGACGAAAGACCGTTTCGTCGCAGCGGTCACGAGCACCAATGGCGTGCACGCGCGGCGGTTCCGAACGGTCGCCCAGGAAGATCCGGCCTTGCATCACCCTCGGTTTGGGCGCGCCGGCGATCGCCAGGAAGGTCGGTGCGAGGTCGATGGCCTCGATCAAGTGAGCGTCCACCGTGCCCGGCTGAAAATGCTTGGGCGGTGGGAATTCCCCCGGCCAGCGGATGATGAGCGGGATGTGCAGCCCATCCTCGTAACAGAACTGCTTCCCGCGCACGTGGCACTGGCCGTGGTCCGCTGCAAACACAACGATTGTGCTGCTGGCCAGACCATCAGCCTCGAGTTGCCGGAGGATCAGTCCGACCTTGCGGTCGAGCTCGCTGGCCGCGTCCAGGTATTCCGCCCAATCCCGCCGGGTGACGGGATGGTCCGGGTAATAGGGCGGGATGACGACCTTGGCCGGATCGGTCTGCTTCGGGGCGCGGAACGGCCGGTGCGTCTCCTGGAAGTTGAGCTGGGCGAAGAAGGGCTGGTGCGTCTTGAGGTCGGACCAATCGTCCGAGTCGAACGGCCGGCCGGCACTATGGAAATTCCAGTCGGTCTTGCCGGTGCCGGAGAAGCCAACCGACGCGGGAAGCCGGCCGATGTTGAGCGTGAAATAGCCCGCGTCGCGCATCCAGTCGGAAATCAGCCGCACACCCGCCGGTAGCCGGTAGCCGTCGTCGCGGTGCGAGCGATGGTTGTGGGCGCCGATGGTGGTTTGATACATGCCGGTCATGAAGGCCGAGCGGCTGGCGGAGCAGACCGGAGCGGTGGTGTAAGCGCGGGTGTACCGCACTCCCGCGGCGGCCAGGCGGTTGAGGTTGGGGCTCTGGACCTGCGTCACGCCGTAGCACCCGAGCTCCGGGCCGAAGTCCTCGGCGACCAGCCAGAGGATGTTGGGACGTTCCCCTTTCCCGGGAGGCTGCGCTAACACTTGACCATAGGCCTCCTTGGGCGGCTGCGAGGGGACTTTCAGCTCCGCGCGGAGGCGGTCGAGCTCACGTTTCAAGTCCGCCGCGACCGCCGTGTAGGCCGGCTCGCCGTACACGCTGCAGAGCTCATGCGGGTCTCTTTCCAGATCGAAGAGCTCCCACTCGTCGAGGTCGGGTTTGTCGAAGTGGATGAGCTTGTAACGACTGGTCACAACCCCGTAGTGAGGATGGACGTGATGGGGCACGGGGTATTCGAAGTACTGGTAATAGAAGCTCGACCGCCAATCCGGCGGTGTCTGCCCCTTCAAGAGCGGGACCAGGCTTCGGCCCTGCATATCCGATGGGATCGGCAAGCCCGCCGCTTCGAGAAAGGTCTCGGCGAAATCGATGTTCGACACGAGGCTCGTGCACGTGCTTCCGGGCTTGACGACACCGGGCCAGCGTACCAGCAGGGGTGCCCGCAGCGATTCCTCGAAGATCCAGCGCTTGTCGAACCAGCCGTGCTCGCCGAGGTAGAAGCCCTGGTCGGCCGAGTAAACGACGATGGTGTCGCCGGCCGAGCCCTCATCGTCGAGAAACTGGAGCAGCCGCCCGACGCTCTCGTCCACGGCCTTGATGCAACCCAGGTAATCGTGCATGTACCGCTGATATTTCCAGCGGACGAGGTCCCTGCCCTGGAGCCCGGCCGCTCGGAAGGCGGCGTTGCGCGGTTCGTAGTAGGCGTCCCAGGCCTTGCGCTGGTTCGCCGTCAAGCCGGTGGGTGGGGTTAGCTTGAGGTCGATCGCGGTCATCGTCTTGGCGATTGTCATGTCTTGATCATGCTCCGCCTTGCCGCGCCCGGAATAGTCGTCGAAGAGCGTCGGTGGCTCGGGATACCGGCGATCGTGATCGTGGCCCAGATGACGGAGCGCGGGCAACCACTCGCGGTGCGGCGCCTTGTGCTGGCACATGAGCAGGAACGGTTTGGATTTGTCGCGATTCCTCAGCCAATCGAGGGAAAGCTCGGTGATGATGTCGGTGGTGTAGCCCTTGTGTTGCTCGTGCCGGCCGTTCCGGATCATGCGTGGGTTGTAATAGACCCCCTGGCCCGGCAGGATGTGCCAGTCGTCAAAGCCCGTCGGGTCGGTCACCAGGTGCCACTTGCCGAAGAGGGCCGTCTGGTAGCCGGCGGTGCGAAGCAGCTTGGGAAACGTGGTCTGCGCACCGTCGAAGCGGCTGTTGGTGTTGTTGTAAAAGCCGTTGAGATGGGAGTATTTCCCGGTCAGGACTGAAGCGCGGCTGGGTCCGCAGATCGAGTTCGGCACGACGCACCGGTCAAAACGCATGCCCTCCCTGGCCAGGCGATCGATCTGGGGCGTCTCGAGCAGCCGGCGCGGGTCGTTGTAGGCGCTGATGGACTGGTAGGCGTGGTCGTCGCTGAAGATGAAGAGGATGTTCGGGGGCTTTCGACTCTTGGGTTGCACCGGAGCGTCAGCACCGTGTACGGCCGAGGTTGAACCCATGCCGCAAACGATGAGGATTGCCAGACGCCGGAAGCAGGTGAAAAACCGGTTCATGCATCTCTCCTTCACAACTGGTCTCGAAAGCAATCAGAATGATGGATGGCACGAATCAAATCAACTGGCGTCTCTTTCGGGCAATGCCGCATGACCGATCGGTTGGAACACCGGCCTCGGCCGAAATTAGCTGTCCGACCGCAAACTGGCCCAGCATTCCGGAAAAGTGGGAACCATCTGATCCTCTCGTCTCATTACTGACCAGATTGGGAGTAGCCGAGAGGAGATCAAGGCAATGGCGATCGAATTGAATAGAACCGTCCTGCGGTACATCGGCGCGATCTTCCGCGAAGGGGTCGGGGCCGAGCTGACGGACCGGCAGCTCCTGGAACGGTTCGCGCGCCGGTCGAGTGAGGCATCCGAGCCGGCGTTCGCGGCTCTGGTCGCACGGCACGGACCAATGGTGCTACGCGTCTGCCGCTCAGTCTTGCGCGACGAGCACGACGCCCAGGATGCTTTCCAGGCGGTCTTCTTGATCCTGGTCCAGAAGGTGGGCTCGCTCTGGGTACGGGACTCGCTCGGCCCCTGGCTCCACGCCGTGGCACTGCGGGTCTCGGCCTCTGCCCGCGACTCGGCACTGCGGCGGCGGTCCCATGAGCGAAAGCACGCCGAGTTGGCATCACAATCCATCCGGGATGAGGGGGGCGTGGAGAAGGGTCGAGACGAACTGAGCGCGGTGATCCACGATGAGGTTGGTCGGTTGCCGGCGCGCTACCGCGCCGCGGTGGTGCTTTGCGATCTGGAGGGCCTGACCCACGAGGAAGCCGCCTGGCGGCTGGGATGGCCGGTTGGCACGGTCAAGAGCCGGCAGGCGCGGGGACGTACGCGCCTCCGGAGTCGGCTGCTCCACCGCGGCCTGGCACCTCTCTCCGGAACCGTCCTTGCGGTGATCTCCAGCGAGCAGGCAAGGGCAGCAGTACCTACCTCCCTTGGAGAGAACACAGTCAAGATCGCCGTGTTGGTGGCCCAAGGGAGTGTACCGGCCGGGGTGATCTCCGCGGCGACAGCCGCACTCACAAAAGGCGCGATCAGGGCCATGTTCCTGAGCCGGTTGCGGGGAGCGGTAAGCGTCGTGTTTCTCCTGGGCACCGCCGCGACTGGAGTGGGCTGGACGATCCATACGAGAGTCTTGCTGGAACGCCTTGCGAACACAGGCGTCTTGGCGCAACCGTCCCCGTCACCGCTTGATGCGCTGACGGCGGCTGATATCCCGGCGGAGAAGCGGGGCGCCGAGCTGCCAGAAAACGTGGTGGCTGTCCTCGGCGACCTGCGCGGCCGCCATGCCGGTGAGGTCCGCGGGCTGGCCATGAGCCCTGATGGCAAGCTCATCGCCACCATCGCCGACGATGACAAGAAGGTCCGCCTCTGGGATGCGGAGACGCTCCGCCCGCTGGCCGCGCTGGCTGGAAACCGGGCGTCGGTCAACTGTGTAGCCATCTCCCCAACAGGTCATTGGCTCGCCGCCGGTAGTGCCTACGGCGATTTCTTCGTGTGGGACCTCAGCACCACACCCCCGAAAGGACCGACCCTCTTGCCGACCCGCGGCAAGGATAACATCTTCAACAACCAGATCCACGCGGTCGCGTTCTCGCACGACGGCAAGAGGCTTGCCGTCGCCGGCAGTGCCAAAAGCGTCGACCTCTTCGACATGTCCGGTGCCCAGCCCGTCGAGCGCGGCGTGCTGCCGGGTGTCGATCAGGAGGTGCATTCGCTGACGTTCTCGCCCGACGGCACGACCCTGGCGCTAGCCGGCTCGAAAGACGGATCTGTCCGCCTCTGGGACGTGACTGGCGCCGGGCCGAGAGCGAAAGCTACACTCAGGGCACCGATATCGGTTCCGCTGCCGCCGTTCCTACCCCGTCCCGAAATCGCTGCCAACCAGGAAGCGCCGATGCCGCCGCCGGCTGATCAGCCGCGTTCGAGCAGCACGATCTCCGTCGCGTTTGCCCCGAACGGCAAGATACTGGCGGCCCTCGAGCAAGACGGCAGCGTCCGTCTCTGGGACCTGTCCAAGGAGGATCCCATGGATCGAGGGTTGCTCAGGATCCCGGCGGACGGCGGACACCGGGCAATCTACAGCCTCAGTGATCATTCCATGGTGGCCTTCGCCCCAAATGGCAATACGCTCGCTGCGGCGCAGACCGATGGATCGATCTGGCTCGCGGATCTGAAGGGAGACGAACCGATAGAGCGAGCGGTTTTCCCAGCACACAAGGGAGTCGTCACCGTGCTGACTTTCAGCCCGGATGGCAAGACGCTGATCTCCGGTGGCCGCGACCACTTGCTCCGGACCTGGGATCTGGGGACCACCGTCCCGCGGGAGAAGGTCAAGCTGAACGGGCCCATCGGTGGCTTGAGGGCGGTTGCGTTCTCCCCGGACGGCAAGATGCTCGCGGTCGGCGGCGACGACGAATTGGTGCGGCTTTGGGACCTGGCTGACCCGTACACACTGTCGCGGCTCCCGTCGCCGAAGCGGGTTATCGACGCGGGCACGTCTTGGCCGCTGGCCTTCAGCCCTGACGGCAAGATGCTCGTCTGCGGTCAGACGTTGTGGGACGTCGGTGGAAATGAGCCCGCAAAGCGAAGCGTGCTGACGATCAACCGTCCCATACCGGCCGCCGGAGTTATGCCGTCCAGGGACGTCGAGGGGATCTGGTCCCTGGCCTTCGCCCCGGACGGCAAGACCCTGGCCACCAGCGGCAACGACCATCGGGTCCGGCTCTGGGACCTGACCGGCGCCGAGCCCAAGGAATGGCTCGCGCTCGACGGCGACGACCAATGGCCCCCGGTCGTGGCCATCTCACCCGGAAGCGATCACCTCGCCTTCAGCGGTCCAGAGCACTCGATCCGGCTCTGGGACCTGACCGGTGCTGAGCCACACGAGCGAGCCCGCCTTAATGGCACCGGCTGGCCGATCTCTTCATTGGCCTTCTCTCCAAACGGCAAGATTCTGACCGCGGGGACCAACGGGGGGACTCGACTGTGGGACATGTCCGGTGAGAACCCCAAGGCGTTGCATTGGATCCGATGGCTATCCGACCTCACCAAGGGCTGTTTCGGCTTCTCGGTTGCATTTACCCGCGATGGAACACGGCTAATCGCGGCGGACGAGCTGTCCCAAGGTGGCCGGCAGCCGTCGAAGCCGGCGGTGTGCGTCTACGACGTCGCCTCGGGCCGGCGGCTGCACGAGTGGGACCTGTCCGCCCCGTGCTGGGCGATCGCCCTGGCGCCGGACGGACGGTTCGTGGCGGCCGCCCAGCGGGACGGCGTCACGGTCATTCTCCGCCTACCCACTGCGCAAAGGCAATGAATCTTGGCCACTCGAAGCCCGCAAGGCCGGCCGTTGCTGGCCCTACGGGGCTTTCGCCGATGGCGAGAGGTGAGTCGCCAAGATCCGGCCCAGGACCTGCTCACCGCGTGTATTGGCGTGAATCGGGTCGCGCTTGAACCAGTTCAGATCTTTCCCCGATTCCCGGATGTAACGCCCCCACTCAGCCGTCATGTCCAGGAAGTCCGTTTTCTCCTCGTCCGCTAACCGCTTCAGCCGCGAGCGGTAGTTCGTCCCCTTGGGATCGATCTCGAATCGCCACTGCTGATCATCACGCGGATCCAGTCTCCCGAACGCCTCGCTCACGAGCAGCACATCGCAGGGTTGGGCTGCACGCACCGCTTTGATCACCTCCCGGATCGACTCGATGTCGTCTTTATGGCTGATGCCCCCGATGATCAGCAAGTCGGGATGGAGGTCCAGCACATACCGCTTCAGCCGCCCCGGCTGCTTGAACCACCAGCAGCCGGTCAAGCCGCGCACGCACGTCGTGCGATCGATCTTGCACTTCGGGTAGGTCTTCCGCAGCAAGTCGTCCCAACGTGAGCGGCTCGTGTCGTTGACGATACTGTCGCCGAGCATCACGATCCGCAGGCTTCCCTCCCCTTTGCCCAGCACGGCTGCCGTGATCGGGAGATGCCGCCAGCGGTCCGCGGGCGGCTGGTAGTTGACGGGCGACATCTCAGCGTAAGCTTTGTCAATCTCCTCCATGGAATGTTCGGGTTTCTTCAGGACGTAAGCATCGTTTTCATCCTGCCGCGCGACCAAGGAGCAGGAGAGTAAAAGCCACGCGATTCCGGCGAGTTGGAATCGAATTGGGTGCATGGTGCTTCCTCTGGAAAATCACGGTGATTGTGGATCACGTTCCGGTCAAGTCTGATGATCGCTGTCGCTGGACTGATCGGTGAGGCAAAATATCAAGCGGGTCAAGGAGCCGGAGTCGCCGCCCTAAACGATAGCGACAGGCACGATTGTCATGATTCTCGCGATCGGCGTGAAGTCTCACAACGCATTGTGGATCGAAGGAAAGGAGATTCGACTTTGAAAACCGTCTGAAACAACGCTTCGATCGTGCCTTGGTCGTCATTCCAGCGATCGCCCGAAAGCCGGCGGCGATGTCCACACCCTCGAACTAACCATGCCCCGCGACATCCAACCGCTGACCCTGGACGACCTCCCGGAGCTGAGCCGGTTCCTGACCGCGGGCTTCCACGCTCAGCCGGAGGCCGACTTCGCCTCGCCCGAGGTGTTGCGCTGGAAGTATCTGGAGCCCTTGGGGCCGATGTCCGCTGCCAGCGGCAATCAGCACGACGACGGCAAGGAGCAGGACCTCGGCGCCGATGCCGCTGCCAACTCCAATGCCCCGCTCAGCTACATTGCACGGAACGAGGCAGGGTCGATCATCGGCCATCTGGGTCTCTGCCGCACCGCCTTTGAGGGCCAGGCGATCGCGGCCCACGGGGGGCGAGTGGCAACGATCCACATCACCGACTGGCTGGGCTCGCCCGACCACCGCTCGGTGGGCATGAGCTTGATGCGCCAGGCGCATCAAGGGGTCGCAACCCAGTTCGGCCTGGGGGTCAGCCAGGTGGCGCTAGCGGTCGGTGAGCGGGCCGGCTACGAATTGCGGAGCCTCGTGCCGGTTTACACCCGCGTCCTCCACGCGGGCTATTGGCTCCGGACCAGCGGATTAAGTCCGATGGAGCGCGGGTTGCAACTCGCCCGGGATACCGCGCGCCGGCTGACCCGGCTCCCCACTGCCCCGCGGGCAACCGTCGTGCTTCAGCCAGCTTCGGCCTTTGGTCCAGAAATCGCCCCCCTCGTCGCGAAGGCCAAGGCGCATGCCATCCTCACTCGCCGCGATTCGGCCCGGTTGAATGCGTTTCTCCGCTTTCCGCGCCAGGCGATGTCGGGCTGGCACCTGCTCGATGACAAGGGCCGGCTTCGGGGGTTCGCCGTGCTCAACGTCATTCCCAAGGATCAGGGACGCACCCGCACCGGTAAGATCGTCGATTGCTTGCTCGATGACATCGACGTCGATCGCTGGCATGCTGCGGTGCTCGCCTTGACGCGCGAGCTGGTACACCAAGGGGCCGACCTGGCCCAGGCTTACGCCAGCACATCCTGGACAGCCGACGCCTTGCGCCGAAGCGGGTATGCCTCACGGTTCGCGGTGAAGTTTCACATCCGAGATCGCCTGGGACTGATTCCGCACGACGCGATGTTTCACCTCACTCCCCTGGAAGGAGACTATGCCTATACGTAGAACCGGAGATTCGACTTCAAAGGATGGCCCGGCAATGGCGGAAATGCTCGGCCTGGTCCCGGGTGTATTTCGCGTCGCGGAGGTCGACCAGGTAGAAGTCGACGCCCTCGATCCTGGCCCCGCGCAGGTCCGCGCCGCGGAGGTTGGCCTTGCGGATCTCCTCGGCAGGCTTGACGTCCTGGTCGTGGTAATCATCCGTGTAGAACCCGGTGCGGCTTCCCTCGCAGGCGATTGGACTGCCCACCAAGCCGCTGCGAGAGGACCCCAGGTGGAAGCAAGCGTCGCGCAAGTTGGCATCGCAGAGGTAGGCGCCCGGCCAGTCGACGTCGGCCAGTCCGGTGCCGCGCAGATCAGCGCCGACGAAGTTGGCACCTGGCATCCGCGAGTCGGTCAGCAGGGCGCCGCGGAGGTTGGCACCGTGGAAGTCGGGAGCCATCAGCTCCATGTCTTCGAGGTCACAGCGGCGCAGGTCCGCTCCGCCGAATCGCGCTCCATCAAACCGGGCCAGGCTCAGCTTCAGCCCCATCAGGCGCGCGTCCTCGAGGACCGCTCCGGTAAAGTCGGCGCCGTTGATGTCGGCTCCTCGAAAATCGGCTTTCCAGAGGTTGGCCGCGATCAAACGAGCACCGGACAGGTTGGTCTGCATGAAATCGGCACGATCCGCGCGGACTGATCGCAGATCGGCCTCGCTCAGGTCGGCCCCTTGCGCGCGCCACTCGGTCAGCAATGCCCGGTGGAGGTCGGCGCGGTGGAACCGAGTCCGCTTTACACAGGCTCGCCTCAGGTTTGCCTCGCTGAGATCGGCCTTCTCAAAGTCTGCGAATTCAAGGTCCATCCCCTCGAGGTCCAACCCCGACCACGCAACCCGGTCGAGATAGGCACCATGCAGGCGGGGTCGACATCCAGGGTTCGGTCGCCAGCCGGGCGTCGCGGCGTGGAGCAGGCTTGCGGCTATGGGGTGAACCAGATAACGCTCACTCTGATTCACCCAGTCGCCCAAGTGTTGCAGCGCCCGCGTGTTCCCCTCGATCAGCCGGGCTGCGTCTTGGATCAAATCGCGTGGAAATTGGTGGGCCCGAACCATGCTCACACTGTCTCGCTCCGCGATGGCGGCGATCCGGTCAGCAGCCAGCAAGAGCGCCACCGGACGGTGACGAAGCAGGCGGAGCAGATCAACAGCGAATGGCACCCCGGCCGATTTTCCACCGGGCAGCTTGGAAAGTGGGAGGTCCAGCACCACGTCGGAATTCTGTCCGATGGCAGTCAAACAGAAATCCTCGATACGTTCCCGCAGGACAGAATCATCCAGCCGCGCCGCCAGCTCACACCACAGGGCCGTGCGGACATCGCCGATCGACTCGTCGCCGGCCATCCGGTCGAGTACGACGACCCAGAGCTCGGGGATGCCCTCGAGGAAACCACGTTCGTCAACCGCCTTCAGCCGGGCCATTACCGAGGGGCAAGCGTCCCGGTGGGCCGAGAGCAGGTACTCAATCAGGTCGTCCTGACCCCAGGAGGCAAAGTGATAGTTGGCCACGCGGCTGAAGGAAGACGATCGCCTCCCCGTGGAGATGACCAGGCGATCGCCCGTGGTAATGACGGCAGTGACGAGAACATCGTCCTCGGGCTCGTCGAGCAGCAGCACACGGGCACGGGCCCAAGGGGGTAAACACGCCGCCAGATGCCTCAGCACGGTGGTCTTGCCGGAGCCGGGCCCGCCCAAGACCTCGACTAACCCGCACCGGCCAGCCTGGATCAACGGACCGATCTCGTCCTCCAGCAGAACCACCTCGCCGGTCTCGGGCGAGATAACTCGGGGCCGGACACGCGCACGCGCGGCCGGAAATCCCCCAAGTGTCTCCGCACAACGCGGCGGCTCATCATCAACCGCAGCGGGTTCCGGACTCACCCATTCCGGATCCCGACCGTTGTCGAGCCAGGGATCCCAGAGCTGAGGCGAGGGCTCAGGCTCTCGCGCTGGTTCCGGATCCGGTGTCTGTAAAGGCTGAGCAGGTGGCCATACACCCCGGCTCAGGCCCGCGATCAGGCCAAGGAATGCGCCTGCCGCGCCGCAGAAAGCTAATTGCAGGAGCAAGTTCTCGCCGGCACGCGCCATGAGTGCGGTGACGATTATCCCCACCGCTGCGCCCACAGCCGCCCCGCCGCCGATAAAGACACCCAGCGCAGGGAACACGTCGCCAGCCAACTCGCGTCCGACGCCACGCCCTAGCATGGCCATTGTTCCCTCCCCCAAACGATCGACACACCTCGATTCAATGCCGTGAGGGATTGCAAGCACCGTGCCAACGTTGCGATCGTTTCATTCCAGAACGGACATGCGCACCGCTGGAAATCGCACACACGCGAGCTCTTTCCACGGTAGCCTGACTCTGTCAGGAGAATCAAGCGCCCGAAGGCGACCGAGGATATGGCACAATAAACAAGTCGCCCGTGGTCAGTGGATCAGGGTCCGAGAAGACAGACAGGGCCTCCAGAGCACGCCGTGATGAAACTTGCGAAGATACTCCGTGGCATTCCCAACAAGCGTGAGTACCTGGCCAGAGCTCTCGGGGGATTGGGGGTGCTCGGTTTGCTGGAGCGCACTGCGGCCGCATGGCGGCCCGGGTTGGTTGTCTTGACCTACCACCGGATCGCCGACCCTGGTGCCGATCCGTTCTACGACCCCGTCATCTCGGCAACACCTGAATCGTTCCGGGCCCAGGTTGAGTGGCTTTCGAATCACGTTCGCCTCTTGACCCTCCATGAGCTCATCGCACAGGTTCAGACTGGCTCACCTTGGCGCGAGCCCGCGGCGTTTTTGACCTTCGACGACGGCTACCGTGACAACTTTGACGCGGCTGTCCCAATCCTGGGCGAGCGGAACATCCCGGCGACGTTTTTCATCCCCACCGCATTTCTCGAATCACCGAGGCTCCCCTGGTGGGACCACGTCGCCTACGTCGTCAAACAAACCCGGATGCGGCGGCTCACGTTGGCGCGGAATTCCGGTGCTGGTCGTGGCGCGCCGCCGCTTGTGATTGACCTGGAGACCATGCCCCGAACCGTGGGGATCAGGACGATCGTCCGCGCATTTCTCGACGACACCATCGCCGACGAACAATGGTTTTTGGAGCAGCTCCGCGAGCGGGCTGAAGTCGATGTGGACCATGACGGCTTGGGCCGCGCGCTCTTCATGACCTGGGACCAGGTGCGGGCACTCGCCGACTCGGACGCGGGCCTGACGATCGGCTCACACGCGCACGGCCATCACAAGCTGGCCGGGCTCGACGACGAGTCCCAGCGCAACGAGCTGGCCGGGTCGAAGCGAATCCTGGAAGACCGACTCGGCCGCGAGATCATGGCGCTGGCGTATCCCTATGGCTGGCCTGGCACATACACCGCGTCGACCAAGGCGTTCGCCGCCGAAGCTGGCTATTGCCTGGCCTTCACGTCGCGGGAAGGTGTGAACCGGCCCAGCACGCTCGACCGCTATGAAGTAAGCCGGCTGGGCGTTGGCTCGGGCGACTCCCCCGCCCTGCTCCGCGCCCGCACAGCCCTCCACGCCGCATTCGGGGCATCATTCCTCTAGACCCTCAAGCTCGCGAAGAGCTTCTCGTATTGTTCCGCCAGCCTGTCGCCGTCCCACCGCTCTGCTTCCGCCTTCGCCAGCGCGCGATGCCGGGCTTCGAAGGCCGGATCGTCCCAGAGCCGCTCGATCGTCGCCACCCACGCCGCGACCTCGCGCGCGGTCGGCACGGCGAGGTTGCCCGGCGTGAAGAGACGATCGGGCAGCGTGAAGACGAAGCCGGCGTCACCCAGGGTCTCGGGCAGCCCGCCGCGGTCGCTGGCGAGCACGGGAATCCTGTTCGCCAGCGCCTCCCGCGCCACCAGTGCCGCGTTTTCGATCAGGGAGGGGACGAGCATGATCCGGCTCACTCGGTAGAAATCGCGCGGGTCGGGCGTGTTGGCCATCCGGTTCAAGTTCTCCAGGTCCGAGAGGTCCAGCTCCAGCTTCCCCATGTCGTCGGCCCCGGCCCGGCCATCCACGATCAAAAAAGGCACCTCGGGCCGACGGCGGCCCAACTCCGAGGCGATCCGTGCCACCACCGCGGCCCCCTTGAGCAACTGTGGGTTCACGAACGTGACGTACCGCGGCTCCGGCTCGGTGGCGACGACCCGCCGTGGGTTGAGCGGCAGCGGGATATGGGTGCAGTCGAGTCCGAGTCGCCGGGCGTACAGCCGCCTGGAGTATTCGGTCGGGACCAGCACGGCCGACACATCCGTGAATCCCCGGCGATTGTCGTAGGCGAAGTTGTGCATGTGGAAGACCACGGGGACCTTTCTCTTCCGAGCCTTGCGCATCAGCTCGAGGCAGGCCGGGTGGCCGCCGTAGGTCAGGAGCACCTGGGGCCGGAACCGTTCCAGCACCTGCTCGGCCAGGTCGAGAAAAATGGCGGCCTCGCGCGGGCTGGGGGCCCGTTCCGGCCGGCTGTGGGCCGTCGGCATCAGGGTGACATGCACGCCGTCCAGCTCGAGGTCGAAGACCTCGGCCTCGCCGCCCCGGGAGAGTGCCGCCCCGACGCGCGACGTTGGTCGCTCCAGCACAGCCAGCACGTCTTCGAGCGGAGTTTCCTGCTCGTAGTCGAGCACGCCGCAGGTCAGCGCGCGGCAATCCCAGCCGTGCGCGGCAAGTAGCTCTAGCAAGTCGCGGGTCGCCAGGGCCGCGCCGCTGGAGTGATCCAGATAACTGTGGATCGACGCAAAGAGAAGGCGGTTTTTCATTAGTCCTTGGTCCTTGGTCCTTCGTCCTTGGTGCCTAGCTCTGAGTTCAAATACTAAGGACTAAGGACCAAGGACCAAGGACAAATCCTTCAATTTCGCCAGCGCCTCGCGGTCGCCAGGACATTCGGCCAAGACCTCGGTCCAGAGCTTCGCGGCCTCGGCGTGATCGCCGCGCTCGGCGGCTATGGCCGCCAGGTTGCGCCGGGTCACATGTCCATAGATCCCCTGATCGACGCTCGAAAACTGCTCGGGCCGGTGCAGGGTCAAGATCCGCCGCCAGCAGCCCTCCGCCTCGGCCGACTCGCCGCGATGCCGGTGCACCACCGCCTTGCGGAACCACAGCTCGGCGTCGTCCGGGTTAATCGCGAGCCCATCCGCGCAGGTCCGCAGCGCGGTTTGGGAATCGCCCTGCATCTGATACACGCGTGCGATCAGGGCAAACAGCTTGCGGGTGATCGAGTCGGTCGGCGCCGACCCCGCCAGGCTCCGTCTGAGGAACCCGAGCGCTTCGAGCCAATCTTGACGTTCGACCGCGATCGACCCCAGGTTGAACAAGGTGAACGGGTCGTCGGGCCGGTCTTCCAGGTCTTCCGTGAGGATTTTGTGATCTCGATCGAGCTTCCTGGCCCGCAGCGCCTTGTCGACATAGCCCGTGTGCCTGACGGTGACGCCGGTCCACCGCACGGGCACCCCGGCCCGCTTGAGCGCCGGCAGGATCTGCTCGTGGACGCGATAGGTCCACCGAACGTCCTGGCGGAGCGGGAACAGCCGGATGTGATCGACGACCGTCTCGCCGCCGCTGCCGTCGGGGCTGGGGTCGCACTTGCAGCGCACCACGTGACACGCCTCATCACCGGCTCGCAACTGATCGAGCAAGGCCCGCAGCTTCTCCTGCTCGGGCGGGTCAACCACGTCGTCGGCATCGAGCCAGAAGGCGTAGTCGCCGGTCGCCCGGGCCAGGGCCGCGTTTCTGGCCGCGCCGAAGTCGTCGACCCAGACGAAGTCGAACACTCGCGCCCCGAACGACCGTGCGATCTCGATCGTGCGGTCCGTGCTGCCGGTATCGACGACGACGATCTCGTCGAACAGCCCTGCCACCGACTCGAGAGCGGTCGAAAGGTTATTCTCTTCGTCTTTGACGATCATGGTCAGGCTGACCCTGCATTGTTTCCCGTAGGTCAGGCTTTCGAGCCTGACGTCAGGCTCGAAAGCCTGACCTACACCTCTCCCATTCGTTGCGAGTTTTGGGCCATTGCGTGCAGAATCTTCACCTGCACCATCAAGCGCTTGCGGCGTCATCGTGTTAGGGTCTGACGACCCATTCCACGGCCGCAGCACAACCCGCCTTCTCTTGGTCACGGGCAAACCCCACTTGGCGGCGAACCGCCGCGCGTTCTCGTCCAGCAGCTTCTCGGCATCGATTCCATTGCCGGCGAACGTCCGGCTGCCGAAGTGATGGATGAACAGGTCGTGTGCGACAGCCAGCTCAAACCCGGCCCGGCGCGCCCGTTCGGCCAGGTCATCGTCGTCGAAGAGCCCCAGTCCGAACCGTTCGTCGAGCCCGCCGATCGCGTCATACACGGCCCGCTTCATGAGCAGGCAAAACCCCGACAGCTTGGGCACGGTGAACCACTGCCCGCGGTGCTCATCGCGCCAGCACCGGGCGAAACGGTGCATCTCCTCCAGGTCGTGATAAGGCACCCTTTCGACCAACTGAGGCGGCGCGGCATAGTTGGACATCGGCCCGGCCAGGCCGATCGTCGAATCGAGCCGATCCGGTCCATCCAGCGTCCTTGCATGGCCAGCGTGAGAGCCGTCGCGCCGCGAACAACTGGCTCCCTCTCCTGCGGGAGAGGGCTGGGGTGAGGGGCCGATTGCACCAGCAGCGCCGCTCGAATCATGGTTGAAATCGACGATCGCCAGATTTCCGTTTTCGCTCTCTGTCTTCGTCTCCGCGGTCTCAACCGTGACATGACTTTTCGCATTGGCCAGTGCGATCAATTGATCCAGCCACCCTTCAGTCACCACGGCGTCGTTATTGAGCAGCACCAGGTACTCGCCGCGCGCAACCTGCAACCCCTGGTTGATCGCCGCGGGGAAGCCCAGGTTTCTGGCATTGGCCACCACCGTGACCGGCACGGCAGTGGCATCCAGCACGCCGGCGAGATAGGTCTTGGTATCGTCGGTCGACCCGTTATCGACGACGATGAGCTCCCAGGGAGCGCGGGTGTATCGATAGAGGCTCTGGAGGCAGAGTTGGGTAAATCCCCGTTGATTAAAGCAGGGGACGATGATCGATGCCAGGCCGCGGATGGTGTTCGTGTTCACGGTGGAGACTCCCCACGGATAAGACCCGGAGAATGGAACCACGGATAGCACGGATGACACGGATGAGACGGCTGAAGAAGCGTGGTATTCCCCGGTCAATTCCGGGATTTTGAATCGGAAATCAACATCGTTGTGTATCTTCCCCAAACGCGGTCGCAACCTGCTGCTGCAATTGTCTGATCCGTGCCCATCCGTGCGATCCGTGGTCAACGCATTCCCCCGCGTAGACGATCGATCGCGGCCCATCCGTGGCATTGCCCAGCACATGCACCCGCCCCTCTCGATCGATGACGACGCACGGCGTGGCCACGGGCAGCCGGTGCCTCCACTTGCGGGCGAAAACCGCCGCGCTAGGGAAAAACGACTCCGGCAGCCCGACGCTCCTGGAATTGTGAAGGCAGAGGGCGCCCAGGGCGACGACGGCGAGGCCCCGCTCCCGTGCCTGGAGGCAGATATCCGCTCCATAAAGGTGGAACCCCAGCGCAGGGTCGAATCGGAGGGGCGTATCCCTGGGCGCGACCAGCAGCAGCTCGTCAAGGGTCGCGACTCGCGCCGGAAGCTCAGGTCCATCGCGCAGCAGCCGGCCGCGATCGACGACCCAGCCGACTCGTTCGGCGGCAAGAGGCGAGCAAAAGGGGACTGGCTCCGGAGCGCAGCGAGGTGCCTGTCCCCCTTCCGCGGCACCCACCCCGTAAACTCCCGCGACGCCGATGGGCCCGAACCGCCGCTCGGCCTCGCGGAGCTGCCGCGCCAGCCGTCGATCCCAGCCTCTGGGCAAGTAGACATCCTGATGCGCGCAGACGATCCATTCGTGCTTGGCCCGCTCCAGGCCGATATTCAAGCCAGCCGCGGCGCTTGGACAATTCTTGACCAGGATCACCTCGTGGGGCGAACCGGGTTCCAGGCACGGCGACGCCAGCAGGTTCGCGCCCAGGATGGCGTCGTCCGAGACGCAAGCCGCGAATGTGAAGGGGGTCTGGTCATCCTGGGCCGGCTCGACGTCCTTCAGCGGCCGGCCCTGGACGATGTGCTGGTAGACGTCGAGTTGATCCACGGTCCGGGTCCTATTTAGCCCCAGGTAATCCAGCAGTGGCCCGGCCGCCGCGGCCAGTGCGGGGGAACAGGGCAGGCGGATGGCATCCAGCAACTTCGGCTCATAGCCGGCATCCAGAAAGAGCTTGAGGATGGTCGAGCCGGTGAAGAACCGCAGGTGGGTGGCGTCGAGCAGGCCGGCGGGCGCGTACTGAAAATCGCCGCTGAGCAGCGCGGCCAGGAGCGTGTGGTGCTGAAGGTTGGGGATCGAGGCGAGCGCGACTCCGCCAGGGGCCAGGAATCGTCGCAACCGCAGCAGCACCGCCTCGGGATCGACCAGGTGCTCCAGGATGTCGCCGAACAGGACGCAATCAAGGCTTTGTTGCTCCAGCGGCGGGTCGTCCATGGCGACGTCGAGGCAGAAAACCCGATCGAGGCGTTCGCCGGCGCGGGCGGCCACGTCGGGTTGGCACTCGATGCCGAAGACGGTGCGGTCAGGCCGGCGGTGCTTGAGAGCAGCGCCAAGCCGCCCCTCGGCGCAGCCGACCTCGAGGATCTTGCAGGCCGCGGGCGGGACAGCCCGCAACAGTGACTGATTGCAACCAGTGTAGTAGGAGGACGGCTGTGTCTCGGGGAACATGGATTGGTCCACTGCCGCAGTCAGGGATGGTCCGGAATCGGGCATTTGTTATGTTCAGCGAAGGCGAGCACAGGCACCGGTCCTCAAAGTGGCGAACGATCCGTGTATTGGCTACTTTCCTTGGCTCTGATTTCTACCCCTGGGGGGTCCGCCCCGAGAGGAACAAATGGTGTCCTTTTATCATTTCCGCGAAATGATGACCTGTCGCCGATTTCTTCGCGCGGGATTCCCACCGGCCCGAACCGCCGATCGGTCTCGTGGCGCTGCTGCGTGAGCCATCTATCCCGGCCATAGCGCACGTGGACGACAAGGGACACGCAGACGATCCATTCGTGCTGACCACGTTCAAGGGTGATTTTCAAGTCAACCGCAGCGCTCGGGCGATTCTTGACCAGGACCACCTCGTGGCGCGAGCCTGCCCGCAATCACGGAGAAGCGAGCAGATCAGCCTGGGCGATCCGGCTTTCCGACACACACGACAGGAATGGCAGGGGCAGTTCGTCCGTGGAGGAAGCATGGCCAGTTATGGAGCTAGCGCTTGACGGCCGTCGTAGTGACGCTCGACCTTTTTCTCCAGACGCTGAAAAAACGAAAAACCACGACTGTCCCCGAGGCTCCTCCAGAGCCATTCACAAATCGCGGTTGGTAACGAAGGACAGAAAAGGAATGAGAAACAATATTACATTATCTATAGCTGATTTTACATTCGTATCTGCGTCTTCTCATTCCCGAGTTGACGGAGCGATGCGCTTCCGCCGCAGGGCTTGGGCTTTCTCACGGTCCGCCCTTTCCAACTCCGGACGTCTCTGCTGTTCCCAGAATTGGGCCCGGTTGAGAT
>JBIOJM010000009.1:0-68208 GCA_044450785.1 Isosphaerales bacterium | reverse complement strand
GCGGGCACGGCTCGAGGCTGCTCGACCGCCGCGGCCTCCTCGACCAGGGCGGCAGGTGCCTCCCCCTTCACGGGGGCTGCCGGAGCCGCGGCAGCGGCACCCGGTTGGGCCGCCCCGCCCCCGCGAGCGGCCGCCAGCTTCTCCTGGAGAGTCATCGGCCGGCCAAGCGGTTTGGCGGGCGCGGGCACGGCTCGAGGCTGCTCGACCGCCGCGGCCTCCTCGACCAGGGCGGCAGGTGCCTCCCCCTTCACGGGGGCTGCCGGAGCCGCGGCAGCGGCACCCGGTTGGGCCGCCCCGCCGGCGCGGGCCGCCGCCAGCTTTTCCTTGAGCGTCAAGGGCCGGCCGAGCGACGCCGGCGTCGGCACGTTCACCGCGGGAACCGGCCGCGATCGAGGCACCGGTTCGGCCGAGACGGGTTCCGCCACGCTCGTGACCGCCCCTTCCCCCTCCGCCGTTACGGCTCCCGTCTCCTCCTCGGGAACAGCGGATGGAGCTTCCATGGGCTTGGCCGGTCCACTTTTTCTCGCCGCTTCGAGGATCTCTTTGATACTTGGACGTTTCGCCATCGCTCGGCTTCATCCTCTCTTCCCAAATCTTGGAAGGGATAGCCTATCAGGCCACATCGCGCCGGGCAACATGTTGCCGCCGGCTCATTGGAACGTGTTCTCGATCATACGGCCTGGGTCGCACTGTGGGGAAGTGCGACATTACTTGGTGTCGAACACTTCGAGCGTGCTCGAGACCTCGTGGAGCCGGGCGGTCAGGTAGGATCGGATCTCCTCGCTGGTGCTCAGTTGAAGCACGTGATGGGCAAATCGCTCGGCCTGGGCGGTCGTCACCGAAGCGAGTAGCTCCTTGACGGTGGGAATGAAGGCGGGGCTCATGCTGAAGCGGCGCAGTCCCATGCCGAAGAGGACAAGGACGGATCGCGGCTGACCGGCCATCTCACCGCAGAGCGTCACCGGCGTTCCGGTTCGCTGACACGCGTCCAGTACCATGCGAAGCACGCGGAAGATCGCGGGAGCGAGTGCCTCGCAGAGGTGAGCGACCTTGGGGTTGTCGCGATCGGCGGCCACCAGGTATTGGATCAAGTCGTTGGAGCCGATCGAGATGAAATCGGTTTGACGAAGGATCGCGTCGATACAGACGGCCGCCGCCGGGACCTCGACCATCACGCCGGTCTTCACATCCTCGCCGAAGCTCACTCCCTCGCGGAGGAGATTGCTCTTTGTCTCATGGACCAGGTTGTTGACGAACATGAGCTCTTCGAGGGTCGTGATCATGGGGAAGAGCATGGAGACCTTGCCATGTCGGCCGGCGCGAAGGATCGCGCGGATCTGGGTGACGAACAGCTTGGCGTTCTCGAAGAAGATGCGGGTGGAGCGCCAGCCCATGAACGGATTGGGCTCCCCGCGGCGCCCGAGGTAAGGAACGGTCTTGTCGCCGCCCAGGTCGAGGGTGCGGATGGTGACGGTCTGGTCGGGAAAGTTCGAGATCATCTGGCGGTAATACTCGTACTGTTCCTCCTCGCCCGGCACGTCGTGATGCGTCAGGAAAAGATACTCGGTACGGAACAAACCGACGCCGGTTGCGCCGACTTTATGAGCGGCCTGCGCGTCAGCGAGGTTGTTGATGTTCGCGAGCAGCTCGACATGGGTCCCGTCGGCGCTCTGCGCGGGCAGGTCGCGATTGGCGACCAGGCGGTCCTTGAGGTTGAAGAATTCGCGCTGGACCTTCCGGTAAGCGGAGGTTGCCTCCTGGTCCGGCCGCAGGATGACCACGCCGTCGCGCCCGTCGACCACCATCAGGTCGCCGCTTTCCACTTCGCTCATGATCCCTTCGAGACCCGAAACGGCCGGGATGCCGCGGCTGCGCGCCAGAATCGCCGCGTGGCTGGTCGCCCCGCCCAGCTCGGTGACGATCCCGGCAATCGGCAGGTCTCCCAGGCTCATGGCCTGGCTGGGGAGGATCTCGTGAGCCACCAGGATGACCGATTCGTCGCCGTTGCGCGAACCACCGGCCGGATCGACGTGGCAGATCTGGTTCCGGCTCAGGTGCGATTCGATCCTCAGGATCACGTCGCGGATGTCCGTCATGCGCTCGCGAAAGTAATCCTGTTCCATCCGAGCGAATTGCGCGGCATAGCTGTTCATCACGACTTGAAGCGCCGAAAGCGCGGTCAAGTGCTGGTTCTCGATCAGGCTACGGACCCTCGAATGGAGCGAGGGATCATTGACGATCTGCAGGTGGGTCTTGAAGATGTCGGCGGCGGGAGCCCCCAGGGCCTGGGCAACCTTCTGTACGTAGGTTTCCAGCTCGGCGGCGGAATCGCTAACAGCGCGGTCGAAGCACGCGACCTCGCCGGGAACCTGGCTCGGGCTCTCCAGGGCCTCTTGCTCGATCGAGCCGAACACCGATTCCACGCGATGGGCGACTCCAACCACGACCCCCGGACTGACACCGATTCCTTTACGCATGACGAGCCCGTCTCACAGTTCCCCTCGATTGGACTGATCAGGCACTCCGAGCCCAACGGTGGCAGCGCATCCAACTTGCTTAATTAATCAGATTTCTGGTCGCGCACCCTTCCGGATGCGGGGGGCCGCTCGGTCACGAGAACGATCTGGCAACCGAATCCTGAAATCGAGGCCGGGCGAAGTTGTCGAATGCAGCGGATCGGGGTCGAAGTCGCTGGCCTGGATCCGTGCCTTGGCTCGGTTGGGACAGCAAGTTTCATACCAGCGCGACGACGACGACGGAACCATTTCCGGCACTGAGGGAAGATCGTATGACTTGACTAGAGTATAACGGGACGGCCCCCACGTCTAGATCTCACTCGCGGCGAAACGGCACGATCTTCCAGTCAGCGGCACGGCGCTAGCCGCCGGTTTGCGTTCTAGTCGAGGAGTATTCTGCTGGCGGATCAGGTGATAATATCGAAAGTACGGTCAACCTTGTCCCGGAGGGGGTTCCCATGCGATTCATTCAGGCCGTCATTTTCCTGGCTTTCCTCGGAGCGGTCGGTGTGTTTGCAGTTCAGAATACGAATGTCATCACGGTACGTTTCTGGACCTGGACTCTCTCGGGGCCCGTGGCCCTGCTGACGATCGCCGCGTATTTCGTGGGGATGCTCAGCGGCTGGACGGTCGTGGCATTCGTGAGACGTTCCCTGCGGCGGGTTGGAGAACGCCCGCGGGGTTGAGCGGGGCAATAAATCGATCCCCGGGGGACCATCATCTCCCGTCGGCGCGTCCGCGCTGGCAAAATAGGTTGGACGACAATCGATTTCCCGGCTCAGGGATCACCCATGAGCACTCAATCTAAAGCCGCAAGAGCAAAATTGACGCCATACGAGTCGGAGCAGGTCGAGCGGATTGCCGCCTGGAAGTCGATGCCGCCGCACCCCTTCTCTGAACTCTTCAAGAGGATCGCTCTCCCCGTAGCCAAGGCTGTTGAAAGGGTCCTGCCCGACAGAGTCGTCAGGATGGCGATCGAGAAGGCCTACGACGCTTCGGAGATGCTCGCCGGACAGGCCGACATCAAACTTCAGGCCGGCGTCCGAGATCTTCGTGACATGCTCCACAAGCCGCTCGAGGAGTGCGATGGTCTGGCCGACCAGGTCAGCGCCGGCTCCCAAGCCTGGGCGACTGTCCAGGGTGCGGCGACGGGTGCCGGGGGGGTCCTCACCACCTTGATCGATATTCCGCTGCTCTTCGTGCTCTCTTTGCGGACGATCGTCAAGATCGGACACTGCTACGGATACCCACTCGAAGGCACTCTGGAACGGCGATTGGTTCTAGGCCTCTTGATCACCGCCACGGCTGGCACGCTGGAGACAAAGCATAAGCGACTCGAGCAACTCAAAGAGCTCGAGGACTTGGTTATCGAGGAGACCCAGGAGGAAATCCTGAGTGAGGAAGCGTTGTCCGTGTTGTTTCAGCTCGAGATCTTCGACGGAGTGCCGGGGGTCGGCGTCATCTCGGGTGCCTTGTTGAATCTGGCTTTCCTCCGCAGGGTCGACCGGACCGCGATGCGGGTCTTTCAGGAGCGCTGGCTGAGGGATAATGGCAAGATTCGCACGATCGCGCCGGCCGCCACTCACGCGCGGGATTTAGCTCCCGGGTGGAGCGGCGCGTTCGGCCGTGCCGCCCACGCGGGCGTTTACACCCTTGGATTCGGCGCGGCCCTGCCGGTCTGCTTCGTGGCATCACTGTTCAAGCCGATGGACAACGGGAAGATTGCTCCCAGACCGATTTCTCGCGGATAATGCCTCAGCCTCGGGCTCCGGGCCCCGGTCTCTTGCCCTTGCTCGTTCCGCGTGATCGCTTCCTGGCCGGCTCAGGTTGATTGATCACCAAGGCGAGCAGCTCGGCCAGCCGCGTGCCGGCCGGGCACTCGCACCGGGCCAATTCGGCCATTTCGGCGAAGCTTAGCTGCGGGTCGGGGAAGGGCAAGCGACCCTCCGCCTCGGCGGCCGTCGGCAAGAGGTGATAGAGCTTGGCCTTGTGCCGAACCTTGACTCCACACCGTTTGAGCAGCTCCAGTTCGCGATAGAACGTTCGCAAGCCGATGACCAGCTCAGACAGGATCGCGGGCCGGGCGCGCGGGCCTCCGGCCAGGAAGCGAACCAGACGATGAAGCCGAGCGGCTCGCTGCAAGGTGATGTGGACCGAGGGGCGTCGTCTGATACCGGCGTGGCTGGTCATGATCGGGCGATCCCTCAATTCCCACTCGAAGGGACTCTTCGGATCGTTCGGGCTGTGAGGAATGAAACAATTCTAACGATTCTCTCAAGAATTCCGAATAGCCTGTCGATCATCGATCAAAGCAGGCGGAATCACCGGCAACGGTCCGCATTGCTGGATGGTCGCACATCAGAATGCTTGCGTTCAAGTCAAATCGCAGACGGCGTGATCCGGTGTCGAGGGATCCAGCAACAGAGAGGCGACACAAATTCAAGTCAGGATTGACATTCGATCTGCGCACGGGGCAGTCGACCTAGTCTCCAGGGAAAGGGGTGTCTGATCCATGTCAAAGCGGAAACCAACAGGTCAGAGCCGGTTCTTTCGGCCGGTGGCCGAAATCCTGGAGACACGCCAACTTTTATCCTCGGTCAATTCGGCGGTTCCCAAGGGGAGTCCCACTCAGCCCGCGACGGCCGTCGTCAACGGTACGGATCCGAACGGGGCGCAGTGGACGCTTCGCTTGTACGGGCCCGGCACGCTCAACGTGGTGGGCACTGCCGGCGACGTCTTCACGCGGAAGACTCAGACCCTGACCGAGTCGATCGATACGATCACGGTCGCCGGAGCGATCAGTACCGAGACCCGGCTGGTCGGAAAGGTGTACCCGAACCCGAGCAACGCCCTTAACGATCGCGCCTACTTCGAGAACCTGATCGTGACGCCGACGGGTGAGCTAGGCAAGATCGACCTGCTCCAGGTCAGTAATTTCAGGACCCAGCAGAACGGCATCCTGGCGATCGACATGCCCCATTTCTATCTGGCCCATACGGACACCACGAAGCCGAGCACCGCTTCCCAGATCCACACGTCGGCAATGTCCGCCGGCCTGATCTACATCCCGCAAGGTGTCAACACGCTCCGCTTCGGGGGCGTCGACGTGAACTATACGCCACCGGGTGGAGTCCCGCTGAATACGACAGCGCAGAGTAACGAATTCCAGATCAGCCTGGGGCTGCCCATCATTCAGGGGACCAGCATCATCGTCAACACCGTGAACAGTAATGCGGAAGCCAGTTCCACTACGACCGCGGCACCATTTCAGGACTTCGCGACCTTCCTGGTCACCGGCCGGCTGAATCTTTTCCAGGCCAATGAGATCGACGGAAACACCACATCGGGTCTGGTCCCAACGCAACTGGTCAACTCAAAGCCGGCCAACGGTAACGCCCCGGGTGGTACCTTCCTCATTTCGCAGGGAGGCGCGGCCACGGGACAGATCGGCGACGTGCGGATTGGCG
Organism: Isosphaerales bacterium; assembly: GCA_044450785.1. Classification (GTDB taxonomy): domain Bacteria; phylum Planctomycetota; class Planctomycetia; order Isosphaerales; family Isosphaeraceae; genus JBIOJM01. Next base: position 62,225 of record JBIOJM010000009.1, on the reverse strand, counting down.
GCAGCGCGACCAATTTCACGACCTTCGTGACCGAGGATCCGCTCAACGTCGCAGCCCCCGAGGGCCAGCTCGACGCCAAGATCAGCAACTTCTACATCGGGGGCCAGACCCAAAACGTTCTGCTGGTCGCCCCGTCCGGGTCGCGAAACATCTCCTTCGGTTTGGGCATGGACAACGTGACGATCAGCAGCCTGGCGATCTCTTCGTTGCGCGCCAACCGCGACGCACTCAACTCGAACGTCACCGTGAGCCGCTCGATCGGCAACATGCTCATCGGAGGAGACGTGCAAAACACCAACGTGAATGTGGGAGAGAGCCAGAGCCTCTTCACATTCGCCAATTCGCCACCGGCGTCAGTCTTCTCTTCCGGAAGTGGCGTCTTCTTCGGCGAACCGCCGCCGACCGTCGTCAACCCCGAGACGAACCCCCTCACCGCTCAGACCGAACCCATCGCCCAGAATGGGGGAACCATGCAGGTACGGATCGCGGGAAGCGTCATCAACTCGATCTTCTCGGCCTCGGTCCAGCCGGACCCGACAGGTCTGACCGGTAACGGATTCGGCACCAATCTAGACCTGATCCTGCCGCGGGGCGTCATCAACGCCAAGGTCGAGGGAAACATCAGCAATGGCGGTAACCCCCTGGTGGATAGCAGCAGTACGGCCAGAGCGTTCTTCGCCCGGACCGTCCACTTGACCCACGGCCCGGTGATTCCGCCGATCGTGCCTTACCAGCCTCTCGGCGCGCCGACTGTTTATCACAACGGCCAGAGCGGGCTCAAAGGTCTGATCAAGGTCGACCACTACCCGACCATCAACGGCCATAACCCGACCACGACCAAGACCAAGAAGACAAAGAAGTAGAGCTCGTCGGGAGCGTGGAGCGTGGAGCGGGAAAACCGATCCGCATTTCACGCGCCGCGCTCCACAGTGAAGTCGCGCCGGCTCAGGGCCCGCCCCGAATGGGGTGGCCGGCGATGTCGTGGCGATACCAGGCGCCCTGGAACTTGATCGTGCGAACGGCTTCGTAGGCGCGAGCCTGGGCCGCGGCCAAAGTTGCGCCGAGCGCGGTGACGTTGAGCACTCTCCCGCCGTCCGTGACGACGCGGCCTTCGCGGCCCATGGCCGGATCGGCACGCAGCGTCGTTCCCGCGTGGAAGACCTTGACGTCCGGCATCCGATCGGCGACGTCAAGGTTTTCGATCAGGCGTTCCCGCTCGTAATGGCCGGGGTAACCCTCCGACGCCATGACCACCGTGACCGCTGGTCGCAGATCCCACTCGAGATTCACCGTATCCAGACGATCATCGACCGCGGCTTCCAGCACATCGAGCAGGTCCGATTTGAGACGCATGATGACGGCCTGCGTCTCCGGGTCGCCGAATCGGACGTTGAACTCCAGGACCTTGGGCCCCTGGTTGGTGATCATCAAGCCGGCGTAAAGGACGCCTCGGAACGGGCGCCGAGTGCGTTTGAGGGCGTGGATGACCGGGACGAGGATCTCGCGCTCGACCTGGTCCATGAGATCGGGAGACAGGCTCGAGGTCGGGGAGTAAGCTCCCATACCGCCGGTATTGGGTCCCTCGTCGTGGTCGAAAGCGCGCTTGTAGTCCTGGCTCGATTCCAGGGGGATGATGGTGCGGCCGTCGGTGATGGCCAGGACGCTGACCTCCTGACCGTCGAGCCGTTCCTCGATGATCAAGTTGTCGCCGGCCTGTCCGAAGATGCGCCGGAACATGATCTGGTCGATGCCCTCGAGGGCCTGACGGAGGTTGTCGCAGACGTAGACCCCCTTGCCGGCGGCCAGTCCGTCGGCCTTCAAGACCATGCCGAGGGGACGGCCCAGGACGAAGTCGCGTGCCTCGGCGGCCGTGGTGAAGAGGCGCTTCTGGCCGCGCTCCTCGATCTCGACCTGGACGCCCGGGCTGAGCATCTCGCGTGGATCCATGATGCGATCGATGGCTTCCAACGTCTCCTTGGCCGTGCGGCAGTGGAGCGTGTGGCGAATCGTCGAGCGGCCGCGGGAGCGGACGATCAGGGCGACCTCGCGGGACAGGGCGTAATGTTCCGCGTCGGGCGCCGAGCGGAAGACCCGGTAGTCCGCGGTCGGGATCCCCGCCTGCCGCATCAGCTCCTTGGCGAAGACCTTGCTTCCTTCCAGCTCGGCGGCTTCCTTGCGCGGTCCAAAGATTCGCATGCCCTCGCGCTGGAAGACGTCGACGATCCCCTTGACGAGAGGCTCCTCCGGACCGACCACCGTCAGGCCGATCCCCTCCCGTCTGGCGAACTGGACCAGGCCCCGGAAATCGCCTGGCTCGATCGTCACGTTTTGCACGTCCAGCGCCGTGCCTGCATTCCCCGGCGCGCAGAAGACCGACTCGACGCGAGGTGACTGCTTCAACTTCCAGCAGAGAGCGTGCTCGCGCCCTCCCTTGCCGATGACCAGGACTTTCAACCGACTGGCCCCCATCCCCAAGATGACCCACGGCTCCGGCTCGTCCCTATTCTATAGACGCCGTCGCTCGCCGGACAGTTGACAATTCCGCGCCGGCGTGCTCGACCCGGGTCACCTGGATTTCCCGGCGGTCGATGCGTATCGTAGGACGTGGAGCAGGGTGGTCGTCGCGGACCGTCAAGCAAGCGGAGGTGGATGATGAAACACGTCGCAGTCGTCGGGGCCAGCGGTGCCGTGGGCGAGCGGATCTATCGGCTGCTGGAGGAACGGCGGTTTCCGGTCGCGTCGATCAAGTTTCTCGCCTCCCCGCGCAGCGTGGGCAAGTCAGTGCGGTTTCGCGGCGAGATTCATTCGATCGAAGAGCTGTCCGCCGCGGCGTTCTCGGGAGTCGAGATCGTGCTGTCGAGCACGCCGGCCTTCGTCTCGCGGCAGTGGAGCCCGGCCGCGGCGGCTTCCGGCGCCGTCGTCGTCGACAACTCGAGCGCCTTCCGGATGGATCCGGACGTGCCCCTGGTCGTCCCCGAAGTCAACCCCCAGGACATCCAGAGGCACCATGGGATCATCGCCAACCCCAACTGCTCGACCATTCAGATGGTCGTCGCGCTCAAGCCGTTGCACGACGCCGTCCGAGTGCGGCGGGTCGTCGTGAGCACGTATCAATCCGTCGCCGGCGCCGGGATGAAAGGCATTCACGAGCTCGAGGCCCAGATCGAGGCACACGTCCACAAGACCGCGATACCGGCTCCGTCCAAGTTCCCCCATCCGATCGTCGGCAACTGCATCCCGCAGATCGATGAATTCCTGCCCAACGGCTACACCAAGGAAGAGATGAAGATGGTCAACGAGACCCGCAAGATCATGGGAGACTCGACCATCGACGTGTGCCCGACTTGCGTGCGGGTGCCGGTGGCGCTCTGCCACAGCGAGTCGATCCTGGTCGAGACGGAGCGGCCGATCTCGCCCGCCCAGGCACGAGCGATCTGGGCCGAATCGCCGGGCGTGACGGTCGTTGACGACCCCCTGTCGAACGCGTATCCCCTGGCCGCCCTGGCCGCCGGTAAGGACGACGTCTTCGTCGGCCGGATCCGCCAAGACCTCGGCCGGCCCAATGTCCTGCTCTTCTGGTGCGTCAGCGACAACCTCCGCAAGGGGGCGGCCACCAACGCCGTGCAGATCGCCGAGAAACTGCTCGAGCTTGCGCCCGTTCGTGTGTGAACCGATCTTGGCGATGCGAAACATCAAGCTCACCCTCTGCTACGACGGCACCGACTTTCACGGTTGGCAGCGCCAGCCGGGGCTGAGGACGGTTCAACAAGTCCTCGAAGGAGCCCTCGATCAGTTGAGCGGGGGCCGGACGATCGCGACCGCCAGCAGCCGCACCGACGCCGGGGTTCACGCGCTGGGCCAGGTCGTCCACTTCCTGACTGTCTCACGCCACTCCCCGGCGACATTCGTTCGGGCGCTCAACGCTCTCATGCCTCCCGACATTCGCGTGCTCGAGGCCGAGGAAAGGCCGCAGGCGTTCCATGCCACGCTCGACGCGAAATCGAAGCGGTACCGCTACGTGATCGACAACGGGCCCGTCGCTAGCCCGTTCGAGCTTCGATATAGCTGGCATGTTCGTCCGCCACTCGACGAGGAAGCCATGAACCACGCGGGGCGGCTGCTGCTGGGACGGCACGACTTCCACAGCTTCGAGACCGACTGGCCCAATCGCACGAGCAGCGTGCGCACCATCCTCGACCTGGCCGTGGAACGCTCCAGCGCGTTCGTTACGATCGAGGTCGAGGCCGACGGGTTCCTTTACAATATGGTCCGGTCGATCGCGGGCACGCTGATGCGGGTGGGCGCCGGCAAGCGCCCCCAAGCGTGGGTGGCCGACGTGCTCGCGGCCGAGAACAGGGTCGAGGCAGGGCCGACGGCGCCCCCACAGGGTTTATTCCTGGTCAAGGTAGACTATCGATGCGGATCGTCCACGTCATCACCCGGCTGATCATCGGCGGCGCCCAGGAGAACACGCTGCTGACGGTCCAGGGACTGCACGACCAGTATCATGACGATGTGACGCTGATCACAGGGCCGGCGGAAGGCCCCGAGGGCGATCTTTTCGAAAGTGCAGCGCGGCGCGGTCTGAAAGTCGAGGTCCTGCCCGAGCTGGTCCGGCCAATCCGGCCACTGGTCGACCTGCGAGCCTACCGCCGGCTCCGCGCGGTCTTTCGGAAGCTGAGGCCGGAGGTCGTGCACACGCACAGCTCGAAGGCGGGCATCCTCGGCCGTGCCGCGGCCTGGCACGAGCAGGTGCCGGCGGTCGTTCATACGATCCACGGCTTGCCCTTTGGGCCATTCGAGACACGGCTGAAGAATCGTCTCTATGTCGCGCTCGAGCGGTGGGCGGCGCGACGGGCTCATGCGATCGTCAGTGTGTGCGACGCCATGACGGCACAGGCCCTGGCCGCCGGCGTGGGCCGGCCACACCAGTTCCTGACCGTCTACAGCGGCATGGACGCGGACGCGTTCCTGCACCCGCGACGTCCGCGCGACGAAGTTCGGCGCGAGCTTGGGCTGGCCAGCGACGAAGTCGCTTTCGCCACGGTCGCGCGCCTCTTCGAGCTCAAGGGGCACGACGATATCGTCGCCGTCGCTGCAGACGTGCTTGCTTCCAACCCCAAGGTCAAGTTCGTCTGGATCGGCGACGGCATCCTCCGCGACCGCCTGATTGCTGACCTGGACCGGCTGGGCATCCGTCGCTCGTTCATCCTCACCGGACTCGTTTCGCCCGATCGCATCCCCGAGCTCTTGGGCGCAGTCGACGCCGTCATCCACCCCAGCCTCCGCGAGGGACTGGCTCGCGTCTTGCCCCAGGCGCTCCTGGTCGGTCGCCCCGTGATCAGCTACGACGTCGACGGCGCCCGGGAGGTCGTGCTACCCGATACGGGCATCCTGCTCGAGCCGCGTGACCTGCCAGGGTTGCGGCGCGCAATCCTCGACCTGGCCGCCGACCCGGAGGCCCGCGCCGTCCTCGGGCAAGAGGGCCGCCGCCGATTTGCCAACCAGTTTCGACACGAGACCATGACCCAGCAGCTCCGCTCACTTTACGAGCGTCTCCTTGAGTCCAATCCGCCGCGCGGAGGACGTTGACGCCGGAGCGACGAACGGTTCGTCCCTTTGCCGCACGACGGCGACGAAGAGCGTCTGTTTCTTCCCTTTGGTCAGGACGTAGCCGTCGACTTGCTCGAGCGGGGTCACCACCAGCCCGAAGTGACGGCGCATCACATCGATCTCACTGGAGAGTGCGACCGTGAGAATCGACCGTCCTCCCGTGAGATGGGCAAAGAACCCATCGCGATCGCGCGTGGTGGCGATCGGTCGTCCCAGGGCGTAGACAACGCCGGGCTCCTGGTATTCGAGCAAGACGGGGTCGAACCCCGTCGAGGCCGATAGGCTTGCCAACCGCTCGCCGATCAACTTCGACGTCCGGTAGCGCTCGGCGAGCGGGATTAGCCAGCCGGCGCAGGCCAGGAGCACGACCGCCCAGGTCGCGGCCAGGGTGTAGACCGCCCGGTCGGTCGCTCCTTGTTGAAACCACGACGTGCCGATCAAGGTCCCGGCGGCAATCAAGACCGCGACCAGGAGCATCGGCGGCCCGAGCCCCCCCTGCACCATCGCCGCCCCCGCGATCATGAGCACGGTGCCCGCCAACCCGATCCCGACCAGGAGGGCGAGCCCCAGCCGCCCCAAGGGCCAGCGGCGCACGTTTACCCCGTCGGCCGATACCGCCAGGACCAGCCATGTCACCAGGAGGGCACACGCCGGAAACGCCGGCAAATAGTAATGGATCAACTTGGTGCGGAAACACTCGAGGAGGAGCAGTGGTCCAACCACCCAACCTATCAGAAAGCCAAAGGTGGAATCGGACTTGCGACGCAACCAAGCCCCGGCGAGCGCCGCGGGAATGAGCGCCGACCAGGGATAGAAGACCAGGGCCGACACAAGCGGGTAATAACCGGGAAAACCGCCGTGTGCCTCCATGTCGGATGCGACTCGGTGGACAATCTGCCGGCCCACGGCAAACCGGAGGAACTCGCCACCCGACGAGATGCTGATCGCCACGTACCAGGGCAACGTCAAGAGCACAAAGCCGGCGAGGCCGGCCCGCCAGTGCAATCGTTTCCACGCGGAGGCAGGCCACCCCCACCACCAGGCCAAGAGCGACGACGACGCGATCAAGGCTGCTCCGACGGGCCCCTTGGTCAAGGTCGCCAGACTCAAGAAGATCCAGAAGAGGCCAGCACTAAACCGTGACGGCCGCCGACCCAGCTCCCAGAGGCAAAACTGACATCCGAACAGCCAAAGGGCCAACGTCGCGTCGGTCGTCGCCAGCTTCGACTCGGCGACCACGATCGGCGAGGTCGCCAGGATCAAGGCGGCCAGCCGCCCGCCGCGCGGACCGAACATCCTGTTGCCCAGCACCCAAACGCCGAGCACGGTCGCCGCGCCGGCAAACGCCGAAACCAGCCGCACGCCGAACGGGTTGTCTCCGCCGAGGGCCGTCCCCAGCCCCATCAACCAGTAGATCAGGATCGGCTTATGATAGCGCGGCTCGCCGTTGAAGGTCGGAAAGATCCAGTCGCCGCGCGCCCGCATTTCGCGCACGCAGACGGCGTACCTCGGCTCGTCCCGATCCCAGAGCCCCGTGCGGTCGTTGCCCGCCAGATTCAGGACGAGCGCCAGGATCACGATCGCGACCGGCTCGATCCAGCCCGAGCGCCACCAGCTCGCACGCGGGACGGAGGCCGCCACGGCGTCGGTCGAGGGCATCTCCTCCTGGACCACGGTTCCATCCTCCCAGCCCGCGGATCGCAGCATCGCGGGTCGACCATCCTGGCTCGCCCGTTCCGGCGCGGGCGGGATTCCTCCGAATTGCGTACTATAATGAATGTCCACCGTTTCGAGGAGAGCGATTTCGAGGAGAACGACTCTTATGGCCGAGAACCACACCACCGAGGCCGTCTGTCTCCTGGAACAGGGGGCCCTGTATCGAAGACGCATCGGGCTAGACCGGCTGACCACGCCGGGCGATCCGATCTTTGCCGGGTTCAAGCCGGGGGCCTTTTCCATTTACTTCGGAGACGCCCCGATCTACCACTTCGACCTCGAAGGGCGCTGGCAGCGGGCTTTCGTCGACGGAACGCATTTCCTGAAGGGGCTCGATGCGACGATCCAGACCATCGATCGGATCCGCGAGGGACCGAACCTCGTCTTGAAGCGTCAAACGTTGGGTTACGCGGAATCGAGCGACTTCGACTCGAGGATCCGCTCGATGGCGCTGGAAATGATCGCCGATCTGGACGCGGAACGCCTCGGGCGGACGGAACCGCCGCCGCTCAAGGCTCGGCCGCTCGAATCGAACGACCTTCGCGAGTTCCTGGATCGAATCGTCCGATGGGACGCCGCCGCCTGGTTTGCGCACCGGGAGCGCTACCTGGCGACCTACGGCGCACCACTCACCTTCCTTCCTCCCGAATGCCAGAACGCCGTGGTCCTGCAAGCAACCTTGGGCGACGCCGGCAACTTCGGGTCCGGCTGTTCGCCGGCGGTCGAGCCCCACGCGCGTACGCCGGCAGAATTTGAACGACATGCGAGCGAAGTCGCCGCGCTGTGGGGCCGTCGTCTCTCACAGAGCCGCATCGTCTTCCTGGCGGGCAGTAACGTATTGCACCGGCCGGAAGAGGACGTCAAGGCTTATCTCACCGCGGCCGGCAGGGTTTTACCTCTCGTCACAACGTCGCCCCGTGGCGCGGTCGATCGATCGGCCGATGCCGGCGAGACCGCCTCTCGGCTCGAGGGCGTTCACGCGATGCTCGACGAATTCGCTCCGTCGCGACCCGAGCGTGCCGCCTGGTTGGACTACGCCGCACTGGGATTGATCCGAGTGAGTCTCGGTGTCTGGTCGGGCGACCCGGAGACTCGAGCGATCCATCGTCACACCTGGGACGACAACGACCTCCGCGCCACGCTCGCCGATCTCAAGGCAGCCGGTCTCGGTGCCAGCATCCTGGTGCTTGTTGGCGCGGGCGGCGTCGAACGGGCCGAACCGCACGTTGAGCTGACAGCGCGGCTCGTCGAGTCACTCGACCTCTTCCCGGGTGATTTCGTGTTTCTGCTCGACGAGAATGAGATCCGCGACCCGAACCGGAGCCCGGAGGATTTGACACCCTTACTGGGACCGGCGTGGTCCGAACAGCAGGCGAAGCTCAAGGAAGCCCTGGCACCTCTGAAAAAGAGGGGCATCAAGGTGTTACCTTACACGATGGAGAAGCAATGGACATGAACACTCAGGAGTCAAGGTTTACCGAGCTTCTGATCGACGAAGACCTCATGGAAAGGATGGTAAGAGCCGTGGAGAAAGTCCGCGATCGGATGCACCGGGCCGCCCGAGCGCTCGAGGAGGCGGGAATTCCTTACGCGGTGATCGGCGGCAATGCCGTCGCGGCCCACGTGGGGCGAGTTGATGAATCCTCCGTGCGAAATACTCAGGATGTTGACATCCTATTGAGGCGCGTGGACCTTGAAGCCGCCAAGTCTGCGCTGGCAAAAGCTGGCTTTAACTACCGGCATGTCAAGGGAATCGACATGTTTCTCGACGGGCCGAAAGCCAAGGCTCGCGACGCGGTCCACCTCATCTTTGCCGGCGAACGAGTCCGCGCCGGTGACCCTGTGCCAGCACCCGAGATCGGCGAGTCGGAAGCGACTCCGCTGTATCGTGTCGTAGCGCTCGATTCGCTTGTGAAAATGAAGTTGACGTCGTTCCGAGACAAGGACCGGATGCATCTGCGCGACATGCTCGACGTGGGGCTGGTAGACGAATCGTGGCTGCCTCGTCTTCCCGCCGAACTATCGACGCGGCTCAAAGAGCTGCTGGATAACCCTGAAGGCTGATGGAAGAGACGGTCGCTCAGAGCCCAGCGGCTATACCTTCGCGCTCGCCGCCCGCCCATGAAGCTGTCCAAGAAAAGGTTGGCGTTTTCGTCGGTCGAGCAATGCGCGGCGACGCCTTTGGAATCGCGCGCCATCTCCACGCCGACGAAGCTCGGACATCGCCTCAAACGGGCCTGTCGCGAAAGAGCGCTGGATAGTTTCGACGTCCCAGGAAGACTCTGAATACGCGGATTCCATCTTCCAAGGGCCGATAGATGACGACGTAAGATCCGACGGAAAAGATGCGGAATTCAGAGACATCTCGCTGATCACCACCGCGTCGACCCCCTCACCCCATCCCTCTCCCCGCCGGGGCGAGGGCGATGAGTAGTTGGTATCGCCGGGCGGTGCGGGGAGGCCCGGTGGTCTCCACCTCGCCCCAGGGGGAGAGGTCGGCCGCAGGCCGGGTGAGGGGGTCATCGTAGATCCCATCGAGGTCAGCGAGGGCGTCCTCATCGAACTCGAGGTGGGGCATGCGGATTGGTCCGTCTTAATCGGTGATTCCTTCGCGGGCGAGTCGCTCGCGACCTCGACGCTCTACATCCTCCGCGTCGAAAGGTAAGCCGGGTTCACCTCGATCGAACCGGTCGATGGCAGGCTGAAGTTCCTTGTTGAGCCGATTGAGATCGCGTTGATAGGCGCGGAAAGCCTCGACGCACTCCTCGGGAGAAAGATCGACTGAACCTTCCATGATCTGCTGGCCCAGGAATTGGTAGAACGTCTCGATCTCGCGGCCCGTGTCGGTGGCCATAATAAGTATCCTCTCCTCGTCTCGTTGCACCAGAGCTTGATTCTAATCGCCCCGTTTTTTCGTGAACAGATCGGCCCTTAGCTCGCTCTGACGCGATTCCTCTTCACGGATTATACCTGCGCGTCCGCCGGCCGCCGATGAAGCTGTCGAAGACGAGGTTGCCGATGTCGTCGGTCGAGCAGTAGGCGGCGACGCCCTTGGAAACGCGGGCCATCTCCTCGACGAAGTTGACCAGTCCGAGATAGAAGTAATCTTCGATCAAGGCAAAGCTCGAGACGCGGATACCCGCGTTCGCGCAGTTTCTGACCTCGGCAAGCGTGTGAGCGGCCGTTTTCTCGGCGGGTGGATAGATGAGAACGACTTCCCGCCCCTCGATGTGGGCGGTGGGCTCACCGTCGGTGATCACGATGATCTGCTTGTTCGCGGCGGGCTGCCGCGAGAGGACGCTGCGTGCCAGCCGAAGGCCGGCGTGGATGTTGGTGAAGTGCTGGGGGACCCGGCCCGGCGGATGATCGAGGTCAAAGCGGATATGGACGCGGCTGTCGAACAGGCTGACCGGCTTGGGCGCCGAGTTCAGGAGCTCCCGCTCCGACATCAGGTTGGCGAACGTATAAAAGCCGATCATCTGCAGCGAGTCTTGCGGATACCGGGCCCGGACCATCGCCTGGAGGGCCAGGGCGACCTTCTTGGTCGTATAGTACTTCCCAAACCGGCCCATCGAGCCGCTCATGTCGATCAGCACCACCGTGGCGCACCGAGTCTGGTACTCGGTCTCGTGGACGACGTAGTCGTCCGGGCTGAGCCGGATCGGAACTCCGCCCCCCTGACGGACGTAGGCGTTCTTCAAAGTCTCGTGCAGGTCCAGGTTGGTCAGCGAATCGCCATAGACGTAAGGCCGGGTGTCCTCGAGAGGGACACTCCCCTCGCCTTTCTCCTGAGTGTCGTGGCGGCCGAGCGCATCACGGCGAAAGGTTTGGAAGAGGTCGTCGAGCGCGCGGTCCTCGATGCGCCGAACGCCTCGAGGCGTGACCCGCCACCGCCCCTCCCGGTCCCGCTCGATCAGACCTTCCTTCCGCAGCAGATCCACGATCTCCGGAATCTCGTCCTCGAGCTCCTCCATGTTTCGGAGAACTTGCTCGCCGTACTGGAGAAGATACTCCGCGAGCTGGTCGAATACCCGGTCGGCCGACTGAGGGAGGAACTGCTGCGTGTCGTCCCACTTCGAATACTCAAAGAGCGGCATGGTCGGCCCTCCGGGATCGATCTTCTCAGCGGCGATAGGATGTGCTGCCGGCCTTGGCCGACTTGTTGATCTTGTTATGGACGTGCAGCCCGTCCAGGATAAACTCGGCCGCGCTGGCGGCGGCGGCCTCGCGCGCCTCGCGATCGGACAGACTTGCATCTGCCAAGGCGGCGAGCTCGTCGGCTCGCTTGCGGAGACCGGGGACCTTGGCGATGCGCTCGAGGACGACGCGAGTCGGGATGGTGTCGCCGACCTCGACGCTCTGGCCTGACTCGAAGTAATCGACGATCGAGCGGAGCTCACGGGCGTCAACATGAAGGGTGAATATATTCTTGACAGCTTCGTCGATCAAGCGATGGATCAGCTTGTCTTCGTGCCCCTCATCCTCGGCCATCGTCAGCTCGAGCTTGCCGCGCGAGCTGGCGGCGGCAAAGCCGAGGTCGGACACCCGCGGCACGATCCAGCGCTCGTGGTTCTTGATCGCCCGTCGCTCGGCGTTGGAAACGATGTTCTCCAGATTGGCGATCGACATCCGCACCGAGACGCCCGACTGCTGGTTCACGTGCGGGGACGTCCGGGCCAGCCGGGCGACTTCCTCGACGACCTGCTTGATATAAATCGGAATCGCCAGGGCCGCCGCGCCATGATCGGCCCGCTCGAGCCAGGCGTTCTGGTCGCTGATCGCGATGCCGATCTCCCGGGTGAGCGGATAGTGGGTGCGGATGACCGAGCCGAGCCGATCCTTCAAGGGCGTGACGATCCGTCCCCGGTTGGTGTAGTCCTCGGGGTTGGCCGAGAAGACCATGCAGAGGTCCAGGTCCAGCCGCACCGGAAAACCACGGATCTGCACGTCGCGCTCCTCGAGGACGTTGAACAGGCCGACCTGGATCTTGGGGGCCAGATCGGGCAGCTCGTTGATGCAGAAGATGCCGCGGTTGGTCCGCGGGATCAGGCCGAAGTGCATCGTCAGCTCGCTCGAAAGATAGCGGCCCTCCGCATGCTTGATCATGTCCACTTCACCGATCAAGTCGGCGATCGTGACGTCCGGGGTGGCGAGCTTTTCGTGATAGCGCTCGCCGCGGCCGATCCACTCGATCGGAGTGGCGTCAGCCTGGGCGGCGATCACGTCGCGAGCGTACTTCGAGATCGGCGCAAAAGGATGGTCGTGGACTTCCGAGCCCGCGACGATGGGGACGGCGTCGTCCAGCAACTGGACCAACTGGCGGAGTATCCGCGTCTTGGCCTGGCCCCGCAGCCCCAGCAGCAGCATGTCGTGCTTGGAGAGGATCGCATTCTGGATCTGGGGCACGACCGTCTCATCGTAGCCCAGGATATCGGCAAACAAGGGCTCGCCGGAGGGCAGCTTGGCGATCAGGTTGCGCCTCATCTCATCCTTGACCGACTGCATCCGAAAACCACTCGACTTCAGCTCGCCCAGGGTCCTGGGCCGATCCGTCCGCATCGCTCGCCTGCCTCTAATTGGAACCGCGGAAAAGAGCAAATAGTAGGTCAGGCTGGAAAGCCTGACCTACACCTGAACGATCCTTTCCTCCGGTCCACTCAGTAATTGAAGAGCCGGCTCACGCTCTCCCGCCGGTGGATCGAAATGATGGCTTCAGCGAAAAGGCGGGCGACGCTCACGATCTTGCAGCAGGGAGCGAGCGGCTCGAAGCGGTACTGGAGCGTGTCGGTGAGCACCAGTTCCTTGATGGGGCTCTGCTCGATCTTGGCGGCCGAGCCCCGGGAGAAAACGCCGTGCGAGACGCAGGCGTAGATATCCTTGGCGCCTCGTTTCTTGCAGCCGACGGCCATCTCGATCAACGTCCCGCCCGTGATGGTGAAGTCGTCGACGATCAAGACGTTCTTGCCGTTGACCTGCCCGACGATGTCGAGCATCTCGGCTTTCTCGTCGTGTCCACGGCGCGTCTTGTTGCCGAAGACGACCGGGGCATGCATCATCTCCCCGAACTTGTAGGCTTGCTTGCCGAATCCGACGTCGGGCGCCGCCACGACCAGGTCGGGAATCTCCTTGGCGCGAAAGTAATCGACCAGGACGGGCATCGCATGAAGATGGTCGACGGGGACCTTGAAGAAACCCTGGATCTGGGGGCTGTGCAGGTCCATGGTCAGAACGCGGTCGGCTCCCGCCGCCTCGATGCAGTCGGCGCAGACGCGAGCGCGGATCGAGACTCGCGGCTCGTCCTTCTTGTCACCCTTGGCGTACGAGAAATAGGGGATGACCGCCGTCACTTGAGTCGCGCTGGCACGCTTGAAGGCGTCGATCCAGAAGAGTAACTCCACGAAATTGTCATTGACCGGGTAGTCGGTCCCCTGAACGATGAAAACGTCGCGCCCGCGTACGTTCTCCTGAACGCGGACGAAGACGTTCCCCTCGCTGAAGATCTGGGTCTCGGAGCGGGCCAGCTCCATTCCCAGATGGTCGCAGATGGCGCGGCCCAGCGCCATACTGGAGGTGCCGACAAAGACCTTCAATTCCCCGAAGGGATCGGTCTTCTTGGATGAGTCGTCGTGACAGATCAGGGATTTGTCCATGCCCATGGTGGCCGCTCCCCTCAGCCGGTTGTTGGTACGCCGCCAACCCCCGCGGATCACGCTCCAGCGTCACCACGCGCCGCCCACGGACGCGATCGCTCATCCTGAAACTCTCCATGGCATCTTAACACTTCGACCGCCGGATCGCCAGCCGCGCGCGCCCGGTCGTCATTCGCGTTGCTCCGCCGCAGCATGGCATCGGCTCGCGGCCGGCTGGGCCAACTTCCGAAAAAATCATGCCGAACGAGGTCCCATCGTTTACAATGCCGAATGTGGATTCACGGCGCCATCGTGCCGGCGAATCGATCCGACCTGCCACCATCACGAGGTCCATGGCATGCGTCCAAATCGCTTTTCGACCCGCTGGCTAATGGCTGCGATCGCTGCTGTTGCCGTCATCATGATCTCCATCGTCTTCGTTCGTACTCTGCTGCAGATCTCCGTTCCGGTCGACCCCGATCCTGATCTCGGACTCAATCCCCACATCGAGCTGACATCCTTCCGCCAAGGTCCCGCACCCAGCCTCAGGGGGGGAGTCGACTGGATCAATTCCGGTCCGATCACGCTTGCCGAGCTGCGCGGCAAGATCGTGCTGCTCGATTTCTGGACGTATTGTTGCATCAACTGCATGCACATATTACCTGACCTGGCGAATCTGGAGGAGAAGTACAAGAACGAGCTGGTGGTGATCGGCGTCCATAGCGCCAAGTTCGATGCCGAACGCGACACCGAGAACATCCGCCGCAAAGTCGGCGAATACCGGATCAAGCATCCCGTGGTCAACGACGCCAACATGGTCATCTGGAGACACTTCGGCGTCCAGAGCTGGCCGACCCTGGTCCTGATCGACGCCAACGGCAAGTACCGCGGGTCGGCACCCGGCGAGGGGAATTATGACGTCCTTGACCGCGAGATCGGCCGGCTCGTCGAACAGCACAAGGCCAGAGGTGAGCTGAACCTGACCCCACTGTTATTCACCCCTGAGATGGAGCGACCGTCGAACGGTCCCCTCTTGTTCCCGGGCAAGGTGCTCGCCGACGCGGCCGGCAAGCGATTATTCATCGCGGACACCGGTCATAACCGGATCATCCAGAAGGACCTGGAAGGGGAGAATTCGGTCGTGATCGGCAGCGGCGAGGAAGGTTTCGAGGACGGCGACTTCAAGGTGGCCACCTTCAACCGTCCCCAAGGGATGTGCCTCGAGGGTGAGACGCTCTTCGTCGCCGACACTGAGAACCACGCGATCCGGGCCATCGATCTCAAGGATGGCAAGGTCTCGACGATCGCGGGCATTGGCACCCAGGCCCGCACCATCGTCGGCCCGCCGGCGTCGGGGCGAGCCAGGACGACCGCGCTTTCCAGCCCGTGGGACCTGATCCAGCTTCCGGGCGACAAGGCGATCTATATTGCCATGGCCGGCCCCCACCAGATCTGGAAGCTCGACCGCACGGCCGACACAGTCCGGGTGTTTGCCGGATCGGGCCGCGAGGACATCCAAGACGGTACGGCCGCATCGGCCAGGTTTGCTCAGCCGAGCGGGCTGGCGACCGACGGTGAGAATCTGTTCGTCGCCGATTCCGAAGCGTCCGGAGTTCGAGTCATCACCGGCAACCGAGCGAACGGCCCGCTGGTCCGCACGATCGTCGGGGCGGGCCTCATGGAGTTCGGCGATCACGATGGCCGGGGAGGGGCCGTCCGGCTCCAGCATTGCCTGGGAGTGACTTACGCGGGCGGTCACCTTTACATCGCCGACACCTACAACAACAAGGTCAAGATCTGCGACCCTAAAACTCGGTCGGTCAAGAGCTTCGTCGGTTCGCACAAGCCCGGCGACAGCGACGATCCTCCTCATTTTTACCAACCCGGCGGACTGAGCGCGGCCGGTTCGCGACTGTACGTCGCCGACACCAACAACCACAAGATCCGGATGATCGATCTCAAAACCGAGAAGGTCACGACGTTCTCGCTCGAAGGACTGTCGCCGCCACAGCTTGCCGCCCGTGCTCCGGTTTTCACGAATGCGAAGGAGATCGCCGTGCCGGCGGTTGAGACGACGCCCGGAAAGTCGATCACACTCGCCGTCACGATCCCGTTGCCCAAGGAACTCAAGCTCAACGAGTTGGTCCCGATGACCTACCTGGTTGAAACGCCGGACAACGCAGGCATCCTCGGGCCGGAGGTGACGCCGGCAGGCCAGAACGTGAAGCCGCCGTCAACGAAGTTCAGCATCACCGTGCCACTGGCCAAGGCCGCCCTTGCCGGTGACAAACTCGAGCTTCGACTCTCGCTCAAGACATTCGTCTGCAACCATACGTCGAATCTCTGCCAGATCCGCAGCTTCATCTGGAACGTGCCGATCACGTTCAGTGCCGCGGGAGGGGTCGATCAGATCGCCTTGACTACCGCACAGGCTCCCTGACGCCGAAGCTGAAGACGCCGAGGAACTGGACCGATACATTGAATCGGTTTATGAGCGCCGCCGCGCCCAGCAGCGTCCGCCGATCGAGCCTTTTGAGCCATGAGTTTCCTCCTTGACGCTTGTGACGCACAACGTACGCGATTTCACCAATATCCCCGGCTTGCGCGTCATGGACTGGCTCGCACCCTGAAACTCGAGCATGAGCAGGACGATGGAGAAAGGGTCAGGAGCCGTTCTTGGACATGCGGCGTAGAAACCGCTAAATCGGCGCTTGACCCCTTTGCGTAGCCCCACTCCAACGGTTGGTGGGTTTCCAACCCGGGTGCGGGAATCGAGCGAATTCGGCACCAGCTAGCGGCCAGCCTTGCTGCGGATCTTGTAGATCGCGTCGTGTGCTAGGCCGGAATCTTTCTTTGAGGTGCCGGCCAGTTTCTCCAGTAGGGGCAGCGCGGACGCAGCGGGCGGGCCAATCGTTGCGAGGGCCTCTATCGCTCGTTGGCGGACCAGTTGCTGACTGTCCGCTAAGGCCTCGCTCAGCGCGGGCACGGCGGGCGGGCCAATCGCGACGATCGCGTCTCGGGCGGCGTCGCCAACCTCGTAGGTATGGCGTTTGTATCGTTTGCCCGACATATCTCCCTGGATTACATAGTTACCGTCACCAAAGAAACTTTCATTATAGCTTGCCCTGATAGTAGATTCTGAGCCGAAAAGGCCGATTAGGGCCTGAATGCCTGGCTTTCCCTTGCGGGCTAAACACGCGGCTAGCAGATCTCGCTTTCGGTCGTCCATGTACACACTATACCTGCCATCCCCGTAGACGGCGGCCAGCGACTCGGGTTCGAAATGATCCAAGGCCTTCTCCAGTTCCGCCACGGTCGGCTTTGCACAGCCGCCAATCGCGAGTACGCCGATGATGCCGAGCGCAGAAAAGCCTTTCATCGCAAATTCTCCCGGGCCATCAGTGACACAATGCGAACCTTAAGGTTAAGTAGCGGGTCGACGTGTTTTCAAGTGGTCGCCGTTCACCAGTGGAGAATCATCAAGTAGCAAGAGCTTGTCGCGCACATTCACACCCACCGAGGGGTTTGAGATTGCCTCAAAGTAAAATCCCCTGGCTTTCATCCTCAGCGCACAGGTTGATTCCTCGTATCGTGTCTTCCACGGTTGTCCAACCCCATTACCGCTTCCGTTCCCGCCCCCGAGCCTTCGCCGGTTATGTGGCGGAGTTGGTTATGTCCGCCAAGCGGATTTGCATGGCCTAGACTTGCATAGGGCTCGCGGAACTGCACCACATAAGTTTCGCTCCGCGTCGAGCGCCGAGCCCCTCTCTGCAAGGCGGAAAGGCTGGTGCCGTAGTGGCTTGACGGAGGTAATCCGAGCACCGCGTATCTATGCCGAGGAAACGCTTCCGGCCGGGCCCTCCTGGAAAGACGTGCGGAGATTGTTGGCCACAACCGAAGGGAGCCAGCCCATCGACATCCGGGATCGCGCCTTGCTGATGCTGCTGGCGGTCTACGGGCTGCGCGGTGGGGAGGTCGGTCGCCTGCGCCTCGAGGATTTGGACTGGGAGCGCGATCTGCTCACCGTGACGCGCTCCAAGACCCGGCGTCAGCAAGTCTACCCCCTGTGCCACTCCGTCGGCGCCGTGATCCTTCGCTACCTCCAAGAGGTGCGACCACGCGTCTTTCGGCGGGAAGTCTTCCTGACCACGCGAGCGCCGTTTCGGCCCCTGAGTAGTGCGGCCATCGGGCAGGTGGAACGGGGACGCTTGCACGCTCTCGGCCTGTCGCTGCCCCACTATGGGTCACACACCCTCCGTTACGCTTGTGCGTCCCATCTCTTGGAAGAAGGTCTGTCCCTGAAGGAGATCGGCGATCACCTCGGACACCGGGATACCAACACCACCCGTGGGTACACACGCATGGACCTCGGGAGCCTGCGCCGCGTCGCGGACTTGGACCTGGAGGAACTCCTGTGAAACTTCAGAACATAGTCGATCGCTACGTGAATTACCGCCAAGCTCTGGGAGATCGCTTCACGTCCGCCGCGAAGGACCTACGAGCCTTCGCTCGTTTTATCGGCCCGACGGCCGACCTCACTGCGGTCCGGCCGAAACAGGTGAAGCGCTTCCTCGACGGCCGGCGGCAAGGTACCCGATCGTGGCACGTACGTTACGGTAACTTGTCCAGGTTCTATCGCTACGTCCTGAGACACTGCTACCTGACCACGGCACCGCTGCCTCGTGTGACCCCCCAGCGGCCCCCGCCTTTCGTCCCTTACATCTACTCCCGTGAGGAGCTACGTCGGCTGTTGCGCGGGACCGACTCCTACCAGTCGCGACCCAACTGCCTCGAACCCATCACGTTGCGCACCCTCATCCTGTTGCTCTATGGGGCCGGGCTGCGTCTGGGTGAAGCCGTCGCGCTGAACCGGGGCGACGTCGACCTGACGGATGCGGCGATCACGATTCGAGGGACCAAGTTTTACAAGAGCCGTCGGATACCCATCGGGACGCACCTGGGCCAAGCCCTCGGGCGTTACGCGGCCACTCGACCCGAGCAAGTTGTTCACTTGCCCCATGGCGACGTCCCATTCTTTACGACACGATCCGGTACGCGGGTGAAGAAGAATACGATCCAAGAAGCCTTCCAGCGCTTGCGGGAGCACACCGGAATCCGTCGGTCGGACGCCGGACGCTGTCAGCCGCGCCTGCATGACTTGCGTCACAGCTTCGCCGTCCATCGGCTGACTTCTTGGTACCGGCAAGGGGCCGACGT
Organism: Isosphaerales bacterium; assembly: GCA_044450785.1. Taxonomy (GTDB): domain Bacteria; phylum Planctomycetota; class Planctomycetia; order Isosphaerales; family Isosphaeraceae; genus JBIOJM01. The sequence goes on along the minus strand of JBIOJM010000009.1, from coordinate 43,050 downwards.
CCAGAGCCTGCTTCCCTCCATGTCGACGTACCTGGAACACGCGAATCTCCGAGGCACGCAGGTCTACCTCAGCATGACGCCCGAACTGCTGCACGAGGCGGCCACCCGCTTTGACCACTACGTTTGGAAGGAGGATCACGATGAGAGATAACAGCCTTCTCGGCTCCTGGGTCCGCCGTTTCTTGCTGGAGCATCTCATCGGGGAGCGCAACCTCGCCCGGAACACGCAATGCAGTTACCGCGATACGCTGCGTCTCCTCCTGCCCTTCGCCGCGCGCCGAGCCCACAAGGCGATCGACCGACTCACCGTTGAGGATCTGACGGCCAACCGCGTCCTCGCCTTTCTGGAAGAGCTCGAGAAGAAGCGCGGCTGTGGCGCCGCCACGCGGAACCAGCGCCTGGCCGCAGTGCATTCCCTGGCGCGCTTCATCGCCGCGAATAGTCCTGAGCACGTCAACTGGTGCGGGAGGATACGGTCCATCCCTTTCAAGAAGGCGCCGCCGCCGCTAGTGACCTACCTTGAGAAGCCCGAGATCGAGGCCATACTGGCGGCGCCCGACGTCCGCACGGCTCAGGGGCGTAAGGACTACGCGGTGCTTCTGTTTCTGTACAACACGGGCGCCCGGGCGGATGAGGCCGCCCACGTGTTGATCGGCGATCTCGAACTCGGACCCATGCCAAAACGAGACATCTCGGCCGTCCTCATCCGGGGCAAAGGCGACAAGCGGCGACGTTGCCCCTTGTGGGCCAGGACGGTCACCGAGTTGGTCCCGTTCATCGCCAACCGTAGGCCCGAAGAGCATGTTTTCCTCAACCGCCGTGGAGAACCGCTGACCCGGTTCGGCGTTCACGCGCTTGTCGAGCGCCACGCTCGAAGGGCAGCGGCGAAGTTACCCTCGCTGGCGAGCAAGCGCGTCGGCCCGCACACGATCCGGCACACGACGGCAACGCATCTCTTGCGGGCCGGAGTGGACATCAACACGATCCGAGCGTGGTTGGGGCACGCTTCACTGGCCACCACGAACGTGTACGCGGAAGTCGATCTGGAGATGAAGGCGAGGGCCCTGGAGACCTGCGAAATCAAAGGGGAGCGGGGCCGGAAGGCGTGGCGCCAGAACGCGGGCGTGATGGAGTTCTTGAGAAACCTGTAGGAGTCTCACCCCTCCGAGGACCTGCTCGTACCCCGATCGCGAGTCGGCGTGGCTAACCCTCGCAACGACCACCGAATCTTTTCCTACCCCCGGGTTGTCACTCTGCAAGTCCTCCTGCACATCCCGCTTGACATTCGCCTTCCATGTGCAGTACGATTTGCACGTTGACCGTGGGAGGAGCGCTGCTGATGCCGCCGTTGACGCCTGGGGAACTGAAGGTGATGCGCCTGCTCTGGGAGCATGGCGAGATGAAGCCCGCGGATCTCCAGGCGCGGTTCCCCGAACCGATCAAAAATCCGGCCCTGCGTTTCTACCTGACGATGCTGGTCGAAAAGGCTCACGCGACGCGCCGGAAGGTCGGGAGGGCGTACTATTACAAGCCGGCGACCCGACCGCGCTCGGCATTCCGTTCGATGCTCGGGGAATTCGTCGACGCCTACTGCGGCGGCTCGATCCAGACCCTCGTCCTGAACATCATCAAGTCGGAGAAGTTCAGCGAGGACGACCTCCTGAAGCTGAAGCGACTCGCTGACCAAGTCCCGGACGCCAAGCCGCGGGATAAGAGGACCCGGAAATGAACACATCTTCGGTGTTATTGTGGTTGGCGGACGTCCCCCGAGGATTTAGCCTGGCCGGGCGCTGGACGGCCTTGCTCATCCTGGCGTGGGGGGTGCACATGGCGCTCGCGGGACGAAATCCACGCTGGCGGGTACTCCTTTGGCGGTCGACAGCGTTGGGTCTCGCGACGACCGTCTTACTCACCGCTGGTCCGCCGATCGCCACCTGGCGCTTGCCTCGCGCGGAGTCGATCATCGTCCAACAGGCTTCTTCGGAACGCGTCGCGCCGGTTGCGGATTCGCTGCCGGTTCTGCTGGAGACGCCAGCGCCGTCTGCCGACCTTCAGGCCCCGACCGCCGGACCGCCTCGACGTTCGGAGAGTGCAAAGCGATCGAGCGGAGGGCCGGCAGTCGCTCTGAGCGAGTCCGCCATGACCGCACCGAGCCTCGGCGCCTGTTTGCTGGCGATCTGGCTGTCCGGAGTCGCCGTGATGGCGGTCCGGCTGGGGCTCTGCGTCTGGCGTGTGTCGAGGATCGTTCGACGGTCCACGGAGGTCCCAGCCACGGTCATCGAGGAGTGCCGGGCCGTCGCTGCGGCGCTCGGCTGCCGGCAAGCCGTTCGTGTCGTCCAGACACCGGAAGTCCCCGCACCCTGCCTGACCGGCCTGTTTCAACCGTGGCTTCTGTTGCCGGAAGGGAACTGCCAAGAGACCAACCGGGATGATCTCCGGGCCATCCTCGCCCATGAGCTCGCCCACGCGGCGCGTCACGACCTGGTCTGGAACGTGGTCCTACATTTCGTGTCGATCCTTCTTTGGTTTCATCCTTTGGCCTGGCGGATGCGCGCCGCGCACTTGGCGGCTTGCGACGCGGTCTGCGACGCCCTGGCGGCCGACCTCATTGGCGACGTCGCTTCGTACGGCCGGACGCTCGCCCGGCTGGCGCTCCAGGTCGCCGGGCCGGCGCCCGTCCCCGGGCTGGCGATGGCCCGCCCGCCCGACGTCTTCGTGCGGATCGAGTCGCTCCAGCACAGGGTTTTCCGCAGCGCACTTCCCTGGAGACTCATCGTGCCTGCTCTGCTCGGTTTGGGTGCAGTCGTCATTCTCATCGGCGGCTTCGGGATCATGCGCGCCGATCAACCCCCAGCGCGAAAGGCGACCGAACCGAATCCAGGCGTTGCGAATGCCGCTCCCGACAAGGACGCGACGCAGCCCGCTTTGCGTCATCGTCTCTCCCTCCGCGTGCTCAGTGCAAGGACCGGTGAGCCGCTCGATGGGGTCTCGGTGAGTTCCGAGATTCGAGGTGAGGGCGAACCTCGTAAGGAGACGGTCACGACGGGCAAGGAGGGCACGGCCGCGATCGAATGGCCCCTGGGATTCACCATTCGCTTCCTGGGTCTAAACCTGAAGAAACCCGGGTACGTGGGTCTGTTCTTGCATTGGGACGACCGCAGACATGCCATCTCGTTGCCGGAGTCGCAGGAAGCGCGGCTCGAACTGGGCGTGCCAATCAGTGGCGTCGTGCAGGACGAGGCCGGGAAGCCCATTGCGCAGGCAAGTGTGACCCCAATGGCCTGGCCGACGGAAGGCAAGGAACCCCGCTACGTTTATGAACTGGGAACCACCAAGACCGATGAGCAGGGGCGGTGGCGCATCGACGATGCGCCGGCAAACGTGTCGGGCGTGAGCCTGCACGTCCGCCATCCAGACTACCTACGGCGTCCAGGCCAATCGGAAGGCGGGCGAGACTGGCGGACGATCCTCTCGAAAGCGAGCACGGTGAAGGGCCGCGTGGTCGACGGATCAGGGAAGCCCGTGAAGGGGGCTCAAGTCGACACAGGAGGAATTGAATATCGGGACGAGAGGACGCCCGTGGCGACCGACGAACTCGGGAAGTACACCCTCCGAGGTTGTGATGCGGGTTCGGCGATCGTCACGGCGCAGGCTGAGGGTTTCGGCCCCGAGTTTCGGGAGGTTAACGTCCCGAATGGAGCAGAGGTGGAGGCGCCTGTCATCCGACTGGGAAAGGCGAGCACACTCCGTGTCAGGGTCGTAGACCGGGCCGGCAAGCCCGTCGCCGGCACCTACTTGCAGGTCGGTACGTGGCGTGGGCACGACTCGTTGCTCAGGGTCGGGGCTCAATCCGAGGTTGCATGGCGCTCCCCCTGGAACGCTCAAACCGATGCCGCAGGGCGCTTCACATGGACGAGTGCCCCGAGCGACGCCATGCTTTTCCATATCTTCAAAGATGGGTATCTGCGCAAGGAACCCGTATCCCTGACCGCCTCGGATCAAGAGCACGTCGTGACGCTCGACCCTGAGCTCGTCATCTCGGGGAGTGTGACCGACGCTGCCACCGGCAAGCCGGTGCCCCGTTTCCGCGTGATCCAAGGCTTCGACCAACCCGCAGGGAGGCAGGGGATCCTGTCGTGGTTCCAAGGGAAGCGGAGCATCACCTGGTGGCGCATGGGCGCGGCGGAATACACCAGAGGTCGTTACTCGATGAAGTTCGATATGCCGAGGAAGGCGTGCTACGTGCGCGTCGAGGCGCCTGGCTACGAGCCGGCCGAATCGCGCGCCTTCCGCTCGGACGAAGGCGCGATGATCCAGGACTTCCGCTTGAAGCCCGCCGCGGGGATCTCCGGAGTCGTACTCCTTCCCGACGGCAGACCCGCCGCTGGGGTCCAAGTTGTTGTGGGCACGCAGGAGAATCGCGCGTCCGTGCGTGACGGCGTTGTCGAGGGGAACTCGAATGCCGAGACGACTACCACCGGACCGGACGGCCGGCTCACGGTCCCGAAACATGAGGAGACGTTCTTGCTCGCCGTAGCGGCAGATGCGGGATTCGCTGACGCGACATCTGATGAGTTCGCGAAGACCGGAAAGCTTGTCTTGCAGCCCTGGGGACGACTCGAAGGCGAGGTGAGGATCGGCCGCAAGCCGGCTGCCTACCAATCAGTCGTGTATTTGCCGGAGTCGTCCTGGAACCGCGGTGGTGCCTTCAGATGGCAGAGTTACGACTATCACTTCGCGGCCGATTCGCAGGGGCGGTTCGCGATTGATAGGGTGATTCCCGGCCGCGGTCACATCGCCCGCGTTGTGGTCACGCCCTTGCGAAGCGAGTGGTGCGAGCAGTTGTCGGTCGACGTGAAGCCAGGCCAGACGACCCAGGTTCGACTCGGCGGCAAGGGTCGTCCAGTGATCGGCCGGGTGGTGCTCGACGGCACTCCTCCCGAGCCCGTTGACTGGCGGACCAACAACCCAGCCGTCCTCGAACCGCCCAGAGCCGAGCGCCGTAAACCCACGGCGGCCTGGCTCACGTTCGCGTCGGGGTTTGACGAAGACGGGAAGTTCCGCATCGAGAACGTGGCACCGGGTACTTATGAGTTAACAATTCCCGTGAATTTGCCTTCCGACAAGAGGACCTGGGGCGCCCCACGCGCCACGATGGGTGAGGCGACGCTCACCGTGACCGTGCCTGAAGGACCGGAGGACCAACCGGTCGAGATCGGGGACGTGAAGGTCAGGCTTTATGTGCGAGTCGGCGACCTCGCCCCCGACTTCACGGCTCCACGGCTCGACGGCGGCCAGTTCAAGCTGAGCGAGCAGCGCGGCAAGCTTGTCTTGCTCGACTTCTGGGCGGCGTGGCCGCCTCGCCTTGGCGAGATTCCGGCGATGAAGGACATCCAGGCGAAGTTCGGCGGCGATCCCAGGTTCTTGCTCGTCGGCGTGTCGTGCGACGAAGCCACCCAGACTCCGGCGACGTACACCAAGGCAAACGCGCTAAGCTGGACACAGGTGTTTGGCGGGCCGGTTCCGTGGAGTGTACGCGCTGCGCCCGCGAAGAAGGAGTTCCAGAACGTGGGCGAGACATACTCGATTCGGGGAATTCCGGCGACGTTTCTGATCGGTCCCAACGGCCGGATTTTGGCCAGAGACCTTCGAGGCCCCGCGTTGAAAGAGGCCGTGGGCAAAGCCCTGAGTGATGAGAAGCTGTTCTCAGCGGCGAAGAAGTAGGCGACGGGCACGCCTCGTCCTGGCCCGATGAGTAGCAGCCGTGGCAAGACTGGTTTTACCGTGCGCTTACCCCGCGTCGGTCACATCGACCCCAGCGATTTACCCCAATCGGGGTTTCGATAGCAACGGACTGATTTGGCGAACACAGAAGGCCGTTGATTCTTGTCGTTTCGCCACCGGAAAGCTGCCTTATCGGCTTCATTGGGGGGGCCGTGATTCGATCGATTATGCGGTGTTCCATGCGCGCCATGTGCAACGGAAGAGGTGATCTCCGCCGGCGGCAACACATAACCAACTCCGCTACATAACCGCCGTTATCTTCTGAAGTAGATAACGCCGGTAGTTGAAGAACGTCGCCCGGCACCCTCCTCCCTGCTCTACGAACGCCTTGACCCGCGCCGCCGTGCTGCCGTGGGCGGCACTGGCCAGCAGTTCGGCGGCAAGCCGGGCTTGCGTTGTGTTGGCTTCACCGCGACCATTTCGTTATGCTGAATGAGCTGGTCCGTTCGTCCCTTCGGAACCCGTCGGCGGTTCGAAATCATGAACTTCTTCAAGCGATTCTTCGGTGGGCGGCGCCCCAGGCCGGCGCCCCAGGCGGAGATTCCCAAACCCGAACCGAGTGCGGAGCTCGCGGAGAAGGCAGACGCGTCCGCGTCGTTCGCGCACCTCTTCGGGCGGCCGGAGGAAGACGCACCGATGGTCGTGGTCCAGATGGGCTCGGCCAATATGATCACGGACCGGCTGTCTTACGAGTACCAGCACGGGCTGGCCAAGGGGACTGATCCGTCACAGGCCGAGCTCGACGGCGTGCTGGCGAAGGTGGACCGCCTGCGGATCCTGTCCGGCGGGATGATGCGCGACCAGCCCCTGGGCACGGACGTTCTGCTCGACACCCGCGACCGCGCCGAGATCTCCGCGTTCCGCAAGGCACTGCGGGTTGAGGAGGCCCCCGAGAGCTTTGGCCACTGCGCGTGCCTGGGCGGCCCGACGGCCGAATGCTACGCGGGGCGGGGACTGGTCGCCACGCTCTCATTCCATCACGGTCACGGCTTCCGCTGGTATCGCTGGAAGCACGATGCCAAGCTTTCCGACCCCGCCCTGCTGCTCGAATGGTTTGCCCGGCACGGAATCGAGCCCGACCCGAGCAAGGGTGGGGAAGACCCGATGCAGCTTCAGCTCCTGGCGCTCAAGGACGCCGAACGGCTCGCGTACCGCGCGCAGTCGCACATGATCCGCGGCGAACTGCACCAGGCGCTCGACGACAGCGGCAAGGCCCTGGCGGCCGACCCGAACTGCGCCCTGGCGTACGGCGTCCGTGCACTCATCCGCCGCGCCGGTCAGCGCTCCACCGAGTGCGAGGCCGACTGCAACGCGGCAGTCCGCCTGGGATTCAAGCACCCGGAGGTCTACGGCGCGCGCGCGACGGCGCGGCAAGCGAAGGGTCAACTGGAGGAGGCCATTTCCGATTGCGACGCCGCGCTCGCGCTCGCGCCTGAGCACGCCGGGGTCTACAACACCCGCGGCGTGATCCGCGCGCAGATGCGAAAGACCGCCCTGGCGCTGGCCGACTTCCGCAAGGCGATCGAGCTGGCGCCCTCCTGGCCGGTGCCGCTCGGCAATCGGGCCAACCTCCACGTCCAGACCGACGCGCCTGCCCGGGCCGTCGCCGACTACACCGCGGCGATCCGCATCGTCGAGGAGGCCGCGCAGAAAAACCCCGCCGCGGTCGAGGGGCGGGACGGCTACCCGCTGGCGACCTATTATGTGATGCGCGGGCGGGTCCACCAGGGCATGGTCGAGCTCGGCGCGGCCGACCACGACTACGACCGGGCCGTCGAGCTCGACCCCGAGGACCCGCACGTCTTCCTTGCCCGCGGCCAGTTCGTGTTCCAGACCGGCCGGCCCGACGAGGCCGTCGCCGATTATACCGAGGCCATCCGCCTCCGCCCCGACCTCGTCGACGGATACCTCCAGCGCGCTACGGTCCGGATCGCGCTCGACGAACTCGAAGAGGCCCTCGCCGACCTGAACGAGGCCGTCCGCTGGTCGCCCGAGAGCGTTGGTGCGCACATCCTGCGCGGCCAGCTCCTGGCGCAGATCGGGCGTCACGACGACGCCCGGCGCGACTTCGACGCGATCATCCGCCTCGACCCCGAACAGGCGATCGGCTACTACCTGCGATCCTGGGGAGAGGCGTACCGGGAGGAGCCGGAGGATTGAGCTCAGATCGTCGTGTCGCTCACCAAGCGCAGGCCAATCGGCAATGAGTCGCCGAAGGCTTGCACCTGCTGGGCTTTTTCGAGCTCGTGATATTCGCGCACCGGCCGCAGGACAGGCTCGTCGGCGCCAAGCGTAGTGAGGCGGCGAACGACTTCCTGACGGAGTGCGTCGTCGAGGTCGCGGGCGCGATCATCGGCGACCCTCGCCAGTTGGACCAGGGCGAAGACGGCGTCGCCGGTCTCGCGGCCCGGAGCGAAGTAGCGGCCGAGCACGGCCTTGGTCCAGCGCTCGGCCGTCTCCTTGCCGACGACCGTGTTGGCGGGCCCGTACAGAGGCACCCGCGCGCCCAGCCGGCCCAAACTCCAGAGGACGTGCGTCCCCGGCGAAACGTGCGCCGGCTCTTTCAAGAGTGCATCACCCAGCGATTCCTTGATCTCCGCCGGCAAGCGCTCGAGACTGGCGGCGCACCGCCACATCTCAGCGAGCTCGTGGGGCTCGGGCTTGGAGCGACCGGCCTTCTTGGCAGGGCTGGATCCTTTGGCCGGGAGCAGGAAGGGGGCCAGCCGCCGGTGGATTTCGTCGTGGTGAGGCCGCGACAGGCCCGCCGCCACGCGGCGCCAGAGAATCCACCATTCGCTCCAGCACTGCACGTCCTTGCCGTGCTTGACACCCTGATGGAAGATCGGCCAGAGGGCTTTGATCCTCACCTCATCGAGCGGGAAGCCGCGCCCTGGCCTCAGAAAGAACCCGGCGAGATTGAACCAACGCGATTCGTGCCGAGGACTCTTCAGGCGCTTCTCTGCCAACGCGAGCAGGGGATCCCAGAAGGCGCGAATCGCGGATGGCGGCCACTGGTCGCGCGGCGCCTCGAGGACTTCTTCGAGCCGCTTCACCAGTCGCGCCGGGCCGATCTCTTCGGTCGTCGACGATGGCGGCGGGGCGGCGGGGCGGTCTTCGAATGCCGCATGGATGGCCGCGATCGCGGCAAGAATCACCGACTGTTCGACGATGACCCGGTCGGACTCGTCGCCGGTGACCGGTCCGGCGGCCGTGAGCTGACCGGCCGGGCCGCGGAGCTGGATCTGGAGCCGCCAGCGGCGTTGGTCGGTCCGCGACTGGCACCACAGCTCGATCGTTCCGACCTCGGTCACCCTCGCGGCGAGGTTGACCGGCACGCGCTCGGCCCTGGCCTTGCGACTCACGCGCATCAGGCTTTGCAACGGGGGAAGCTCGCGGATCGAGTCGGGATCGGCTCGGACCAGAGCGCCGGGCTTGTCGTCGGGCCGGACCGAGCTGCTGGCCAGCGGGAAAACGACCGGCTGGCCCATCAACAGGTCGAAATCATGCCCGGCGATGGCGATCTCTTCGCCCTCCTGGGCATCGCGAGGCACAGCGCAGAGCCACGGCTTCTGGGAAAGGGCGGTCTCGATCCCGACGTAGAACGACCGCGCGGTCCCGCCGCCGATTCGGATGCCGCCGCCGCGCCGGACCACACCGTAATAGGCAGCGCCTTGAGCCACCGCCAGATCGAGCGAGATGTTGGTGAGGACCCGCAACGAGAAGGCGGGGCCCGGATCGTCAAGGAACCACGACGTGATGACCTCGACGATCCGGGCGCGAACGCTCTCGGGCGTGAGCGCTCCGCCGTTGAACAGGATTGCGTCGGGACGCGCGGGCCGATCCTCGGGCCGGTGCCCCTCCAGCCCGATGGGTTCGGCCCGGTGACGCCTCAGGAAGTGGTTCAGGTGTTTGGGCACGGCCGGGTCGGCCACGAAGGGGAGCCCGAATTCCTGCAAGCCGATCCTGGCTCCGCGCTCGGGATCCTCGCTCCGGCCCACTCGGGGAAAGAACCCCTCGAGGGCGATCGACTCGACCTCGCCCCGAGTCAGCTCGGCCTGGATGCTGCCGCCGATCAACTTTGACCCGCGGCCGGCGATGGAGACCGGCCAGCGCTCGAGGGCGGGCTGCTGGTCGCCCAGGAGCTTCTCCTTGGCTGTCCGGCAGGCGGACCGAAGCGCGCTCCACTGCTCGAAGTCGAGCCGCACGCCTGCCAGCTTCTTCTCAACGTGATGAGCCAGCGCGAGGTCGACATTGTCACCGCCGAGCATCAGGTGATCGCCGACGGCGACCCGGCGAAAGCCCGGCCCAGTCGGCGTCTCGACGACGGTGATCAGGCTGAAGTCGGTCGTGCCGCCCCCGATGTCACAGACCAGGATCAGCTCGCCGGCTCGAACCTCGCGCTGCCACCGGTCCTTGTGCGAGACGATCCAGCAGTAGAAGGCCGCCTGGGGCTCCTCGAGAAGTGTGATCGAGGCGAGCTCGGCTCGCCTGGCAGCCTCGATGGTCAGCTCACGGGCCGCTTCGTCGAACGAGGCCGGGACCGTCAGGACAACCTCTTGATTCTCGAGGCGCCCGGAGCTGTCATCGTGGGCGAACGCGTGGTTCCAGGCGTCCCGGATGTGTCGCAGATAGGCAGCGGATGCCTCGACCGGCGAGACCTTTTTGATCTCGGGCTTGCTCCCCCATGGGAGGATGTCGGCTTCACGGTCGATCCCGGCGTGGCAGAGCCAGCTCTTGGCGCTGGAGACCAGCCGGGCGGGCACTTTCGCCCCTTGCAACCGGGCAAACTCACCAACGATCCGATCGGCCCCCGCGTTCCAGGGGAGGCAGGCGGCGCCCGGGGGCAGCTCGTGTTCGCCCGGCAGGTACAAAAACGACGGCAGCATTGTCCGCGGCGCGGTCTCGCCCGGCGCCACCAACTGCGGCACCTCGAAATTCCGGATGTCCGCTGCCGGTCGCTCTCGACCCTGCGTGTCGACATAAGCGACCGCACAGTTGGTCGTGCCCAGATCGATGCCGACGAGATAACGTGACCGGGTCATCCCCGCGCCTCAAGAACGAAATTGACCAGCTTGCCGGGCACCACCACGACCTTACGGACCGTCTTGCCTTCCAACAAGGCGGCGATCTTGGGGTCATCGCGGGCTGCTTGTTCGATTCGAGCGGCGTCCGATCCGGACGCGACCACGATCCGGCCGCGCAGCTTGCCGTTGACCTGGACGGGGACCTCGATTTCGTCGTCCTTCAGGAGCGCGGGGTCGTAATCGGGCCAGGGCTCGTAGGCCAGGGTCTTTTCATGACCCAGCAGCGACCAGAGCTCCTCGGCGATGTGGGGTGCCATGGGCGCGAGCAGAAGCGTGAAGGTCTCCATTGCCGATCTCGGCCGCACCTCCTGCGACGTGAAGAAGTTGACGAACTCCATGAGCCGGCTGATCGCCGTATTGAACCGGAGCCCCTCGAAATCGTCGGTGACCGCCGCGATCGCGCGCGCGACAACCTTGGCTTGGTCCGGAGACAAGTCAACCGTCCTGACCCGCGAGTCGAGCCGGACGGCGTCGGCCTCGGCGTCGACGATCATCCGCCAGGCCCGCGTTAGGAACCGGTAAACCCCCTCGACACCCTTCATGCTCCAGGGCTTGACCGCCTCAAGCGGTCCCATGAACATTTCATAGAGTCTTAAACTATCAGCGCCGTATTCCGCGACGATCGCGTCGGGATTGATCACGTTGCCGCGCGCCTTCGACATCTTGAAGGCCCGCGCGTCGACACGGACGCCCGGGTCGGCTGCCAGGACGAATCCCTCAACCTTCTTGACGACCTGGCTCTCGCTCAACCGAGTCGCGACGATGCCCGGGCGCCCGCTCTCCTCCGGGCGGACCCAGCATCCCTCGGCGTCCTGATAACCAGTGTACTCGGTCTCTCCCAGGATCATCCCCTGGTTGACCAGCTTGCGAAACGGCTCGGGCGTGCTGACCAGCCCCCGGTCGTAGAGCACCTTGTGCCAGAACCGGCTGTAGAGCAGATGCAAGACAGCGTGCTCGGCACCTCCGACGTACAGGTCGACCGGCATCCAATACCGCTCTTTCTCAGGATCCCAGGGGAGCTGAGCGTTCTTCGGGTCGAGATACCGCAGATAATACCAGCATGAGCCGGCCCACTGGGGCATCGTGTTGGTCTCGCGCCGATATCCGTCGGAGTAGCGGACCCATTCCTTCGCCTTGCTCAAGGGGGGTTCGGGCTTGCCGGTCGGCTTGAAGTCCTCGAGCTCGGGCAACCTGACGGGCAGCTCCGACTCGCGGATCGCACGAGTTCGGTCGTTCTCGTCCAGGACGATCGGGAACGGCTCGCCCCAGTAGCGCTGGCGCGAGAAGAGCCAGTCGCGGAGCTTGTAATTGACGGTCTTCTTGCCGAGCCCGCGTTTTTCCAGCCAACGTGTGATCGCGACTTTCGCCTCGGCTGTCGGCAAGCCATCGAGCGCGATCTCGCTGTTCCGCGAGTTGACCGCAACACCCGGCTCGACCTCGGAACTCGCCAGTGGAGCACCCGCTTGATCCGCGCTCGATGCGACCACCCGGACGATCGGCAACTGAAATGTCTGCGCGAACTCGAAGTCACGCTCGTCGTGTCCGGGTACGGCCATGATCGCCCCGGTGCCGTAACCCATCAGGACGTAGTCGGCGATCCAGATCGGAATCAACTGGTTGTTAACGGGATTCGTCGCGTAAGCCCCGATGAACACACCCGTTTTGGTCTTGGCAAGGTCGGTGCGGTCGAGTTCGCTCTTGGCCGCCGCCGCCTTTCGATACTTCTCGACGCCGGGGCGGTGGGATTCCTTCATGAGCCGATCGACGAGCGGATGCTCGGGCGCCAGGACCATGTAGGTCGCGCCGAACAAGGTATCGGGGCGGGTTGTGTAGACGCGAATTGCGTCGGTTCCGTTTCGCGTCTGGACCGGGAAATCCACCTCGGCCCCCTCGCTGCGTCCGACCCAGTTGCGCTGCATCTCCTTGATCGGGCGCGGCCAGTCGACGTCCTCGAGGTCCTCGACCAGCCGCTCGGCATAGGCGGTGATCCGCAGCATCCACTGGGTGAGCGGCATGCGCACGACGGGGTACCCACCGCGCTCGCTCTTGCCGTCGATCACTTCCTCGTTGGCCAGCACGGTCCCCAGCTCCGGGCACCAGTTGACCGGTACCAGGGCCCGGTAGGCGAGCCGGCGGGAATCGCGATAAGCGTCCGGGTCATTTTCGGCCGCCGGAATCGAGAGCTCGGCGATCGGCCGGCCCTTGCCCATGCGACGCCGGGCCTGCGCGTCGGTCCATTCGCAGTCGGGGTCGTACCAGGTGTCGTGGAGCTTGAGGAAGATCCACTGGGTCCACTTGTAGTAATCGGGATCGGTGGTATCGACCTCGCGGTCCCAGTCGTAGGAGAAGCCGAGCGACTTGATCTGGCGGCGGAAGGTCTCGATGTTGGCCTGGGTCGTGATCCTGGGATGCGTATTGGTCTGGACTGCGTATTGCTCCGCGGGCAGGCCGAAAGCATCCCAGCCCATCGGATGCAGGACGTTGAAACCGCGCATGCGCTTGTAGCGACAAACGATGTCGGTTGCGGTATACCCCTCCGGATGGCCGACGTGCAGGCCGGCGCCGCTGGGATAGGGGAACATGTCGAGGACGTACAGCTTGGGCCGGGAATGGTCGAAATCGATCGCGCGGAAGGTCTTGTTCCGCTCCCACTGGAGCTGCCACTTGGGCTCGATGCGCTGAGGGTGATACGCAGACATTCCTGACGCTCTCCGGCCGCGACGACCGAGGAATCGCCCGACTACCCTGGGCCGCAGGTCGCTCCATGGACAAAAAAAGCCCACCGCGGGTTCGGGGGCCATCCTCACTCAACGTCCAGCCTAGCATACCGTTTCGGTCACGGTCTTGCCAGATTGCCGCCGAGCCAAGGTCAATTCACTCTCGATGCGGAGGTTTTCAGGGGGAACGGACCCAGACAGCACTGGCGACTGCGCTCGACTCCGGAGCCAACCGCTTCAGAGCCGGCCGGGAGAGCCTCCGCTTCGCCGTTGTAGATCTCGAACTCCGTGTCCAGACGACAGATCTTGATCGCATCTCGGACCACCGGATTCAGTCCATAGAGCCTCATGAACCCGCGTGTCTTGCCGACCCGCCGGTGGAGCGAGGCCAGGCTTCCCAGTAAGGCGCCCGACGCGTACTGCACTTCCGCAAGGTTCAACACGAGCTGGATATGCCCGTCATTGACCAGACGATGGAGGCACGCGAACAGCGTGCAGATGGCCTCGCTCTCGAAGAGCGCATCTGTGTTCCGAAAATCGACCAGAGTCACACCGCCCTTGAACCGGACCCGAAGGCCCGGCCGGGGATCCGCATCCTTGTCGGGAGCGGCGCCCCGGTTCAAACCGTCGATGGCGGGAGCGGATCGGGCCACACCGAGCGGTTCGTCCCATGCATCAATGTTCTGGTTGTCTGGCATCCCTGAACCCCTTTTGCGAAACGGTCTGCCGCTTTTCTCCCTCCCAGAGACATGCGAAAATGAGGGCGCTCCTCCTTAGCGGATTCTCCAGCGACAATTCTTCCGGTTGTCGTTCAGGTTTTTCTGCCTGGCTTACGCATGTCTATGTGGAAGGGGGCCCGCCCCCGACTCCGTTCGCCGGCAAGATGGCGTGAAGAGTGAACCCGATGGATCAGAAAAACGGACAGAACCTGACCGCGATCATCAAAGAGGTCCAGGCGGGCAGCGCTGATGCCAAGGCCCGTCTGATCCAGGCGGTGTACTGGGAGATCTACCGGATCGCCGAAGTCATGATGCGGCGCGAGCGGCCCGGACACACTCTTCAGCCCACGGCCCTGGTCAACGAGGCGGTGCTCCGACTGCTTGACGGCGAGGTTATCGAGAAGGCCCCGAACCGGAGATACCTCTTCGGGGCCGCCGCCAGGACCATGCGTCAAGTTCTGGTCGACCATGCCCGCAGGCGGCCGCCTTACCCCCGTGACGGGAAGCGCGTCCCGCTGGACGATGTGCTCGCTTATTTCGAGGAGCAGAACTTGGACTTCCTGCAACTGAACGAGGCCCTGGACCGGCTCACAGCGATTCATGAACGGCAGGGCCTGGTCGTCGTGCTGAGGTTCTTCGTTGGACTTCCCGTCGCAAAGGTTGCCGAGGTTCTTGACGTGTCCATAGGAACAGTTGAAGCGGACTGGCGGTTCGCACGGGCCTGGCTCCGTGATCAGCTCGAGGGGGGGATGGCATGACCACGGAACGAGACGAGCGAGCCTACGATCTGTTCAACAGAGCGCTCCACCTCAGCCCCACGGAGCGAGAGACCTTCCTCGACGTCAGTTGCGCCCAAGACCCGGAGCTCCGCGGCGTGGTCGAGCGGCTCCTGAAACAGGACGAGGAGGCGGAGCGCGGCGGGTTTCTTGCGAATCGGCTCCCCGATACCGATCCCGCAGAGCCCGACGGCCTACCGGCATGGCCCAGCGTGCACATCCGCTGCCCGAACTGCAACATCCCCCTCGAAATCGTGGGTTGGATGCCACTCGACTTGGAATGCCAATCCTGCCACTCCAGAATCCGCCTCGAGCGCCCGGTCACGCTTCCATGGAGCCCCCGGCTCGGGGACCGGAAGGTCGACCGGTTTGAGCTGATCGAGACCGTTGGCTTCGGCGCGTTCGGCACGGTGTACAAGGCCTACGACCCACAGCTCGAGCGCAACGTCGCTCTCAAGGTGCTTCGTGCCGGGAATCTCGCGCGTTCCGAAGAGAAAGCTCGTTTCCTCGAAGACGCGCGCAGCACCGCCCAGCTCCGCCATCCGTCGATCGTCCCCGTACATGAGATCCGCGAGCACGAAGGCATTCCGTTCATCGTCAGCGACTTTATCGATGGTGTAACCCTCGCTGACCGGCTCACCGCCCGCCGACCAGCCCCCGACGAGGCGGCACAGATGATTTCCAAGCTCGCCGAGGCCATCCAGTACGCCCATGAGCAAGGCATCATTCACCGAGACGTCAAGCCGTCGAACATCATGATCGACAGCCAAGGCCGGCTGCATTTGATGGATTTCGGACTGGCCAAGCGCGAGGCCAGTGAGATCGCCGTCACGGTCGAAGGGCAGATCCTTGGCACCCCCGCCTACATGCCCCCCGAGCAGGCCAGAGGCGATGGGCACCATGCCGACAGGCAGAGCGACGTCTACAGCCTCGGGGTCATCTTCTACGAGATGCTCACCGGCGAACGCCCCTTTCGGGGCAATACCCGGATGCTCTTGCACCAGGTGCTGCACGATGAGCCGCGACCGCCGCGCAAGCTCAACGACAACATCCCGCGCGACCTGGAGACGATCTGCCTGAAGGCGATGGCCAAGGAGCCAAGGCGGCGGTATGAGTCGGCGCGCGAGCTTGGCGACGAGGTCGAGAGGTTTCTGGCACGCCGACCGATCAAGACCCGGCCGGTTGGCTGGTTCGAGAAGACCTGGATGTGGTGCCGGCGGAACCCGAAGCTGGCCGTTGCGCTGGGCTCGACGGCAGCCTCGCTCGTGACCGCGGCCGTCTTTTCCATGCTCTACGCCGTCAACCGCAACCAGATGCTGGTCGAGTCGAACCACCATCTAGCGATGGTCAACTTCGAAGTCGGCCGCGCCGCCTGCGAGCGGGGCGACGTCGGCCCCGGCCTGCTCTGGATGGTCAGAAGCCTCCAGTCTTCCGGTGAAGCAGGCGACCCCAACTGGAAACGTGTCGCCCTGGCGAACCTTGCGTCCTGGGAACGTGAGTATCCCGGACTGGACGCGGTTTTTTCGCACAAGGGCCCGGTCAAATATGCCACGTACAGCCCCGACGGCAAAACCGTCCTCACGGCAAGCTACGACGGCACGGCGAAACTCTGGGACGTCGCCACGGGAACGCCCGCCGGCCCGACGTTGCAGCACGACGGCCGCGTCTGGTACGCCGCCTTCAGCCCGGACGGACGGATCGCCGCGACCGCGAGCCTCGACGGAACGGCGCGGCTCTGGGACGCCGCCACCGGCCGTCCCATCCAGGTTCTCCGACATCCTCAACCTGTCCACTCACTGGCCTTCAGCCCCGACGGCAAGACCATCGTGACGGCCAGCGTGGACAAGACGGCCCGACTGTGGGACGTCGCTACCGGAAAGCTCCGGGGAAGGCCGCTCGAGCACAACGGTCAAGTCAATGACGTGGCCTTCAGCCCCGAGGGCCTGATCGTCCTCTGCGCCAGCGATGATAAGACGGCCCGACGGTGGGACGCCGCCACCGGGGAGCCCCAGGGTGCGCCGCTCGAGCACAAGCAGAAGGTCCAGTTGGCGACGTTCAGCCCCGACGGCAAGACGATCCTTACCGCAAGCTCCGACCTCGATCTTCGGTCGGGTGAAGCTCGGCTCTGGGACGTCGCCACCGGGCAAGTTCACCACGTATTCCGACATGAAAATGTTATTTACTGCACGGCGTACAGTCCTGATGGCAAGATGGTCGCGACCGGCAGCCTGGATCGAACAGCCCGGCTCTGGGACACCGCCACCGGACTGCTCCGGGGTGACCCCCTCAATCACGGCGACGGCGTCTGGTCCGTCAGGTTCAGCCCCGATGGCAAGAGTGTCCTGACCGGGAGCTGGGACCGGTCGGCCCGGCTCTGGGACACTGCCACGGGAAAGCCGATCGGGCGCCCTTTCCGACATCAAGGGTCCGTCCACTGCGCTGTCTTCAGTCCAGACGGGATGCGCGTCTTGACCGCCGGCGCTGACCGCACGGCCCGGATCTGGGACGCCGGCGGAGATTGGCCGTTCGAACGCTCTCTCCCACGCCAGGGGGTCGTTCGCTCCGAGACCTACAACGCTGTGCGCAAGGTCGTGCTGATCGGGACCAAGGATGGTCAGGGCCAGCTCTGCGACGCAGTCTCGGGCCAGGTCCGCGGCCGTCCCCTGCCGCACGGCAACAGCGTTTGTGTCGTCGCCCTCAGCCCCGATGGCACCATTGCCCTGACCGGGAGCGAGAACGGAGAAGCGCGTCTCTGGTCGGTCGGAACCGGAGAGCCCCCTGCTCACGGAGAGCCCATCGGCAATCCTCTCCGGTTTCAGGAGGATGTCTCGGCGGCCGCATTCAGCCCTGACGGTAAGACCGCCGTGATCGCGAGTGAGGACGGCATGGCACGGCTCTGGGATGCCGCCACCGGTCAAGCACGAGGTGATACGCTTCGCCATGATAAACCAATCCGCGCAGTGGCTTTCCTGGATGACAAGACCGTGGTGACCGCCGGCGACGACCGCACGGCCCGACTATGGAGCTCGGTCACTGGACGACCCCATGGCAGGCCGTTGCAGCACCCCGACAACGTGGTCGGGCTGGCGGTGAGCCCCGACGGCAGAACCTTGTTGACCGCTTGTCTGGACGGTGCGGCCCGGCTCTGGGACACTGCGGCCGGCACGCTCCGGACCGAACCGCTGCGGCACCAGGGCGAGGTGATTGCCGTCGCCTTCAGTCCGGACGGCCGGACCGCCCTCACCGCCAGCCGTGACGACACGGCACGACTGTGGGACGTCAGGAGCGGTCAACCCCTCGGTCAACCCCTCGCCAGCCGGGGTGGTGTTTATGCGATCGCGTTCAGCCCTGACGGTAAGCTCGTCCTGACCGGGAGCTGGGACCATACCGCAAGGCTTTGGGACACCCGGCTGGGCCAACCTATCGGTCCACCACTCCAGCATCCAGCGCGCGTTCGCTTCGTCCAGTTCACCGCGGACGGCAAGGAACTCCTGACCGGGTGTGAGGACGGGACAGCCCGGCTCTGGCCCATTCCACCTGGCAGGGGGGTTTCCGATCGACTCTCCACTTCGCTCGAATCCCTGACCGGCCTGCACATGGACGAGCAAACCGGGATCGAGGTGCTCGACACGAACACCTGGGCCGAACGCCGCCGTCTCAGCCAGCGAAGTGGACCTGCGCAAAAAAGAGAGGAGCAATCGCCGTAAAGTTTCATCGCATCGAGCAGTCGCAGAATGGTCCTACGATCTCCGGGCAACATCCGCGCATCAGTGCCGTCGCCGACCGATTAAGACACGGTGGATACGTGACATTGACGTGTCAGCCAGGGGATTGATGCGAGCGAGAATCAAGAGTACGATCGCGGACATCGAGTTTTCTTCCAGCAAAGGAGACGATCATGTCAAAGAAACCGGCAGTGGAAGGGGAATCGCCCAAGCCCGCCACGACCCCGACGGTCCAGCTCAGTACAAACCCCGTAATGGCCGGGATCGAGCCCAAGCCGTTGGATTACCGCCACTATGCTGTACTGGTTGGTTACGTCGGCGAGGTCTCTTCCGACACCGTTCAGGTCTACCCGCAGCTCGACCTGCGGACTTACTTCCAGATACCCAGGGACGCGATCGTCTACGCCGAGCCAGTGAACCCTTCCCAGCAATCGAGCGCGACGAAGCTCGTGGTCGACGCCACGGTCAAGATCGAGGTTGTCAAGGCTTACTCCCGTTCCATCGAGGCGGGTTTTCTTGCCGGCTCCATCGCCGCGTCCAACCTCGGCGCGGCAAGAACGCAGATGTCCGCTGAAACCGATTCTCCGTCACCGTTGGCAGCAACGGAGGTCGCATATATTCTGTCCCCATTATTCCGAGGCCCCATTCCCCCCTCGTTCTGTGGGCGCCCCTGCCTGACCGATCCGCTGTAGATCTGAAGAGCGTCGAGAAATGCCTGCCCTGCGTGCTCCGTCATCGCTCCTGGCCCTGCGCGGTTGGAGAGAGTGAGTGAGTGAGTGAGTCGATCCCGTCTCCTCTTCGTTTCGGGAGGCCCGAATCACGGTGATCGCTTCGGGGCGGCCCGTCCGGCGAACGCACCGAGGTGTCTCACCCATGCTGAACGTTGACAGCGCGATCCCTTATTTACTTGAGCGAGGCCTGATCGATCCCGACTGGATCATCAACGGCGATCTGACGATAAGGTGTGCCGCGCGACGCAATCGCAACCTGCGCATCGAGGGTCCGTCCGGGGCAGGTTTCCTGATCAAGCAGGCCGATGAGCTGGCTCACGGGGGTCATCTCACGTTGAGCAACGAGGCGGCATTCCACGAGTTCTGCCGCCACGAGCCAGCCGTAGCTCAGGTTACGGAGCTCGTTGCCGGCATAGCCTTCCGCGACCGCGAGCGCTCGCTCCATGCGCTGGAGCTGGTCGTTGGCGCCGTGAGTCTCCGTTCGTATCACTGTGCACAAGACGCCGACGGGTTTCCCGATGGTCCGAGTCGTGCCCTCGGGCAAGCGCTGGGGACGGTCCACCGGGTGTTCCGCCTGCCGGCATTCGCGGAGCACCCGCGTCTTGCCTGGCTTCGCGACCATCTTCCGGGTGCGTTGCAGCAGCACAGACCTTCACCCGCGACGCTGGCCACCCTCAGCCCGGCCGGCGCTCGAATGCTCCGGATCCTCCAGGACCACACGGATCTCGGAGATCAACTCGATCGCCTTGGCTCTCGATGGCGGCCTGATACCGTGATCCACGGGGACATCAAGTCCGACAACATCCTGGTGCGGCCCGTTCGGCAAGAGCCTGACGACGCCTCGGTGGAGGTATTGATCGTCGACTGGGAGTTCGTGCAGATCGGCGACCCCGCCTGGGATTTGGCCGGAGCCCTGCACGATTACCTGATCTTCTGGACCTCCTCGATGCCGCTGGGGCCGACCCACTCTGCTGAGGAGATGGTCGACCAGGCACGCTACCCGCTCGAGGTCCTGCGTCCGGCGATACGGGCGTTTTGGGAGGGCTACCTGTCGACGGCCGAGGTGGGCCTCTCGCAGGCGGACGACCTGCTGCGGCGCGCCGTCCTGTTTTCGGCCGCCCGTCTCATCCAGGCGGCCCACGAGTTGTGCGTACGGGAGGAGGAGATCCTCGCCCAGGCCGTCATCCTGATGCAGATCAGTGCCAACCTTCTGGCCGAACCGGAGTCGGGCCAGGTCCACCTGTACGGTGTCCCCCTGGGAACCGAACCGTGATGACTGACATCCACCCCGATCTCGTCACGGCGGTTGACGCCGTGGAGATCCTCTCGCCGGCCCGTTACGCGATTCTGGGTGAGATACGCGACGTTTCCCCCGAGGTCCTGGAAGAAGCCGACGCGCCTCCGCTTCTGTCGGCACTGGCTGCGGATTTGTATGCACAGCTCTACGTCCGTCCTTCCGCGGCAAGCGCCGCGAGGGCTGTCGAGCGGCTGGTTCAGCTCGACTTTTTGGGCGCGTTGTCGAGGGCCAATACGGGGCGCGGAACGTGGGAGCCGGGCTGGACGATTCGCCAGCCCGCCGAGAACGGACAGATCGCCGTGGGCCGCCAGGAGCTGATCTTCTGGGTGGCCACGACGAACCTGCGCTCCGCCGTCGGTCGCATCATGCCGGGGGAATCCTGCCGTGTCCGCGTACCGAAGGAGCTACGTCACCTGATCCACGGCTTTTACTTCGCGCTTGGCGACGGCGAAGAGGACGACATCGGAAAAAGGGGTGTCGGCGGGGGCGGTCCGCAGATTCGCTATTACTGGCACCTGACACCCGAGATCGCGGCGCCGTTTGTCGCGGCAGCAACCTCGCTTCTCAACGCCGCAGCGGTGCCCTTTCGCCTCAAGGTGCTCAGCGACCCGAATGCTTACACGAGGGCTGATGCCGGGGTGCTCTACGTGGGCCACCGATACGCCCTGCGACTCGGCAACACCATCGACCGGATTCATGAATCGGTGGCCTCGGGACTTCTCCCCGAAGTTCCCCTTTTCACCCGCCGGCTGGCTGACGGCTTGGCCCTCGCCGAGGAGCCGGCCACTGCGGTGAGCTTCGGCCAGCACCGGTGCAAGCTGGTTGCAAGTGCTCTCTGGCGATCGTTCGTCCAAGGAGACCCCCACCGCAGCGCACGCGTTGCCACTCTGGCTGCGGTGCTCCAGCAGCAAGGCCTTGACCCACAACACCCCTACCTCGGACCCGGTTCTGCGATCGACGATCTCGATCCGCTCGTCCGGGACTTTCCAGTCCGTTTGATTTCCGCCGCAGCCAAGAGAGAGGGTGCAACATTTACGAAGCCGGTTGGAGAAGGATACCGAACACCTCTGGATATGGCGGTAATCATCGGCCAAACACTCTGTCGCGCAGCACACTGGGACCGCGCAGGCCGGTTGTGCAACTGGACGGGCCGGTCGAGCCAGGAGGTGACTCAGGGAACGTACACGCCGACGTCTGCGGCTCTCGGCCCCGATCTCTACAGTGGCTCGGCAGGGGTTGCTCTCTTCCTGGCCCAACTTCACGCGCAGACCGGCAACGCCGAATGCCGCCGCACGGCCCTGGGCGCGATCGCCCGATCGCTTCGCCAAACCCACCGGCGGCCGACCGATCTGGCTTCCCCGCTTTCCTTTTTTTGCGGACACCTCGGAGTGGCCTACGCCGCCCATCGCGTGGGGGCGCTGACCGGAGAAGCCGGGCTCGACGACCAGGCCGGGGTGATCCTCGACCGCCTGGGCGGCGAGATCGAGAAACCGCACCCGCTCGACCTGATCGGGGGTAACGCCGGGGCGATCCCTGCCCTGCTTGGGATCAGCCGGGCCACCGGTCGATCGCGCGAGTTCGATCGGGCGATTATGCTGGGCGAGGAACTGTGCCGTGCCGCGGATCGCCAGGACGGGGTCTGGACCTGGAACCCGGCGGTTGCGACCGGGCCCGGCACGGCTGCCGTGCCGTTGACAGGCATGGGCCACGGCGCCGCCGGCATCGCTCTCGCTTTACTCGAGCTTCACGTGGCGACTGGGCGAGCCGAGTTCTTGGAAGCAGCCATCGGAGCATTCGCGTATGAAGATTTCCTGTACAACTCCGACGTGTGCAACTGGCCCGACCTGCGTGGCATCGATACGCCCGGGCAGCCACCTCGGCCCCTGACCTACGCCCGGGCCTGGTGTCAGGGAGCGCCCGGAATCGCACTGGCCCGGTTGCGCGCCGCCGCCCTGGACCCGCCTCGCGCCGAAACGCATCTCGCCATGGCCCGCGCCGCCATCGGCACGACGCTAAGGGCGATCGACAAGAATCTCGCACTGCCGAGCTGTGATACCTCGCTCTGTCACGGCCTGGCGGGGCTGATGGAAGTGGTCCTGATCGGAAGCCGGTTACTGAGTAATCCCTCATGTCACGACCGAGCGGTTGCCGTCGCACGAGCCATGATCGACCGGCACGCAATCGTGGGCGACTGGCCATCGGGCCTCGCCTCGGGCGGCCCCAATCCCTCATTGATGCTGGGCCTCGCCGGCACCGGTTATTCGCTCCTTCGCCTGCACAACCAAGAGAGCGTTCCCTCCGTCCTCCTGCTCAGCCTCTGAGAGGGCTTCCTCTGGCATCGTGCGTATCTGTGGACCAGCACGGTGCAATGGACCGCGGACCTGGGGCTGTTGATCCAGCCAGCCGGCTCATTCACTCCATCTCGAGAATTTCGCCGGTGAGCGAGACTCGGACCTCGCGGATCTTGCCGTTGGCGGCATTCTTGCCGCGGATTTCGTAGGAATGGAGCTTCCCTTCGCGGTCGAGGTTTTTCCAGGCCTCGTTGAGATTGACGCCCGGGATCGCTTTCTTGGCGGCGTCGCGCACCGGCGCGGGGACTTCGTCGATCTTGACCGCTTGCTTGGTCATTTCCGGCGGCTGATCGCGGTCACCACAACCCGGGAACAAGAGGACGGTGGCGGCAAGGGCCGCGGACCTCACAATCGCTGGAACGAATGGTGCGCCGCGGCGTCCGGCCAATCGCAAGGGGCCCACGTCGTGGGAGGGCCGGTCAATAGTCATCAGAAATGATCTCGCCCCAATTGCGAGTGCTGAGCGCTTTGTAGACGTGATAATTCATCTCTTTTCGCAAGTAAGCAACGTGGCCGTCGCAGAAGACGAAATGGCAACCCTGGCCGTGGCGGCTGATGAACTGGTTGACGTCGCCGTTCGGGTCACCCGGGCCGTGTCCCTCACCGGTGTGGCCCAGGATCATGCCCGAGCCGTCTTCCTTCACGCAGGTTCCGGAATCCGGCTCATACGGGTTGGGAGCACATGACCACATATTCGCGCCAGGGACGGCACCAACCCAGGTCGCCATGCCGCGTCCCTGTTGCAAGTTCTCTGAACGCTCGCCGACGCACAGCGTGTGGCTCAAGCCGTCGGTGATTGCGGTCAATGGCATGTAACTCCCGCGGGAGAAGACTCCCTCGCCATTGACGCCCGGCTCGCCGATGCCGAAAACTCCGACGTAGTTGGAACCCGCCACGTCGCAGATGGGGATACTGGTTGAATAGATCTTGCCCATGTAGATCCACGTTTCGCTGTCGCTGGCGGTCCAGCGGAGCGGCATGCTGTCGGAGGGACAGAGGAAAACGCTCAAGTTCACCAGACGGGCCGTCGACATGCTGGGCCCTTGCAGCAGCGCCTCGAACACGACGCGATCGTGGAGCGACTGCTGCTCGAGGTCGGGCAAGATCATGCTCGCCCAACCCCAGCCCGGACCCATTTCCTGCTGGAAGATCGGACTGTAGATCGACTGATAGCCGGGTGGGAGAGCGCCGTGGCGGTTGGTGTAGTTTGCCAGAGCGAGACCAATCTGTTTGAGGTTGTTCATGCAGGCAGCCCGGCGTGCCTGTTCTCGCGCGGCCTGGACGGCCGGCAACAAGAGGGAAACAAGGACCGCGATGATCGCGATCACGACCAAGAGCTCGATGAGCGTGAAACCGGACCGCCATGATAACCCACCGGTCCGTGGACTTCTGCGGCAACTGGACATGGCGTTGGACCCCAGATCGGCAGAGGACCTCATGAGATGATACCTCGGGTGGACTGCGAACCCGATCGACTTCGGTCGAGTGACTCCAGAGCACGGAAACGCCGGAAGCTCAAGAAAAGAACAAGTCCCACTTGCTCCTGCCATTCTAATTCATCCTATCACGCATCGACGGCTTTCGCAAGCCGTCCAACCAGGCAACAGCCGATCCAGGTCTTGGTGGTAAGTCGCGGCAAGTCATGAACGCTTCACTACTTTGCGTCGGAGAGCCGAGGGAGGTTGCCGGCGAGACGGTCTGCGGCGCCCTACCGTTCGTGAGTGGCGAGAATCGTCGCAATCAATACTGATCCCCGCTGATGACTTCTCCCCCCGCAATTGAACCGAGCGCCCTCCACGTCATGCCGTCGATCGACGACTTGACAAACCGGCAACTGCCGTCGGCGAGCAGGACGTTCACGCCGCCGGGGTGGTAGCTCCGTGCGGTGATCGCGCCGTAGAGAGGCTGATCCTTGCTGATCAGCAAGGTCAAAATGTCGAGGTCGGCTCCGCTGGTCGGGTTGATGGCCGGTTTGTTGGGCGGGAAGGCAGTGGTCATGCCCGTCTCCTGCGAGTTGCCGTCGACCCACGCGGTGTGCCCCGTGCCGGGAGGGACGGCATTGCATGCGGCGACGGTTGTGTACTCCGAGGCGACCGAGAGCGGATTGAGGTAGGGAGAGGGGACAGGAGCCGTCGGCGAATTCAGGTTCGGCTCGGAGAACTGCCCACCGACCTGGCAGAATGGGTTGAGGGCCTTGACGTCGGTGGCGAGCAGGGTCTGGCTCGTGCCGTCGGTGAACGCCGCGATTCGCCGGCTCAGGTTGGGGCCGAAGACGCCGCGGGTGTTCGGTGGGTTGTTGAAGCCGCTGACAGAGAGGGCGTTCCAGATGAACCAATCGCCCTCGTTGAAGCCGTAGCATGGCACTCGGGCGTTCACGCCCGAGGGAAACGGGGTCAGCCCGTCCACGTGCGTGTCGCTCGGGCAAAGGAAGCAGGTCAGGGCCAGGCCGACGACCGTCGAGTTCTGCGCAGTGCGGTGCGTGAAGGAGAAGTTGATCGCGTTGAACGCCACCCCCTGCTCCATGAAGGGCAGAATTCGAGCATGGACGCTAAACCCATTATATGTGAAAGTGGTGGTCCCGGGGAAGAAGCCGGCGATGTTCGAGGGCGGAAACACGCCGGCGATGCTCTCGTAGTTGTGCAGCCCCAGACCGATTTGCTTCAGATTGTTCGTACATTGGATGCGCCGGGCCGCCTCGCGAGCCGATTGCACCGCCGGCAGCAAAAGCGCGATCAACACGCTGATGATGGCAATGACCACCAGGAGCTCGATCAGGGTAAACCCGGCTGATCTCGTTGTATTCAACCTCATCCCAATCGTTCGCATGCGACTACCTCTTCGCGACGGCAAGAAAAATCGAGCGACAAGCCCATGGCAAACCCGCCAATCATCCAGTCTACCATAATCTCCCGAGCGAAACGAATCATCGTAACCGTCAAAAACCCACTTTCGGGTCGATTGGATCCAACGGCGGGACACCAGGAACGAGACGAAAGTACACGTTTTTCCAAAAGCCTGGAACTTTTGACAAACGACCGTGCGGAAGCGAGGGGCCCTGACTTGAGAAAATTCCAAAAAAAAAAGTGTGAAGCCGGCCGGTCGGTCAATTGACGTGTAGACTTGAGTCGAAGGCCAGGATTATTGGTCGATCCGACTCAACACATCGATCATGTGTTCGGCATCCCGCTTGCGATTCCTACTCCGTTGACTTCCGACCGGGGATGTCGGACGACGATTCCACTGGCAAGGAGATTCATGATGGCTCTGCAAAAGCTGGCCGCGATCGTTCCGCGCCCGCGACTCTTCGGGCGAATTGCGATGGCGATGATCGCGGCCGTGACGGCGGCGGGCTGCGGGCACAGCCGCCAATCGTACCGGCCGGTTTACACCACGCCCGCGCGGGCGACCAACCCCTGTACAAACTGCGGATCAGGCACGACCGTGACGACGGAAGAATCGGGAACGGCCCCGACCAGCTCCGTACCACCGGTGTCCGAGTATTCCAGCTCGGATTCACCGGCCGCATCCGTGACCGTCCCCTCCCGGCCGGGCACCGGAAAGACCCGGAGCTCGACCGTGGAGTCTGCTCCCAAATCGCGACTCGGCGAGGAGCCCGCCTTCGACGAAACAGCGGTCCCAAGATCGGGAGCCGGCGGCAGTGCCACCCCTCCGCCGGCGCCCACGCCGGCCCGCCCAGCTCCGGGCCCGGCTCTCCAGGGCCCGAACGCATCGCTGTCACCTTCCACGTTGAACAGGGATTCGGTGGATGGGGAATCGCCGGCCCTCACGACCACGAAGCGGGTTCGACGCGCCAGCCTGGGTGAACGGCTTCGGCCGTTCGTCGATGATTCGAGCGCCAATGATCTTGTTTATCCCAACAAGGCTGACCGGCCCTGGAGGTATATCGTCCTGCATCATAGTGCCACGGCCAGTGGAAACTACGATCAGATCGACGGCGAGCACCGAAAGATCCTCGGATTCGACGGCTGCGGCTACCACTTCGTGATTGGCAACGGCAGCGGCAGCGGCGACGGCCAGATCGAGGTCGCAGCGCGCTGGACCAACCAGAAGCAGGGCGTTCACTGTCGCAACGCGCGGACTCACGAGGTCGACGAATACGGGATCGGCATCTGCCTGGTGGGCGATTTCGACCAGCAGCAGCCGACTCCGCGCCAGATCGCGGCGGCCCAAGCGTTGATCGCCTACCTCAGCCAGCGATACGCCATTGCGCAGAGCCGGGTGGAGACTCATGCTCAGCTTGCCGCCACGAAGACGGCGTGCCCCGGAAAGTACTTCCCGAACGAGACGATCCTTCCCGTGACCAGCGACGCCATGAGCCGGCCGCCCGTCCGCACCACCTGGAAGGTCGTACGAGAGACGAGATAGAGAACAATCCCGCATCCTGCCGGCAGCACGCAGCCATGACTGAAGTAACGAGCCCGCAGGGAAGCGGACTCGCTCATCCCGCCTGCTCGAGACGGCGAACGGCCTCGTGTAACAGCGCAATGACGCTCAACGAGTCGGTGATCTGGCCATCTCTCAACATCCGCTCGGCTTCCTTCCACTCGAGTCGGCGCACGGCGAGCAGCTCGGTCCCTTCGGGCTCATCGGTTCCCGGGGTAAGCTCGGTCGCCCGGAAGACATAACCCAGCTCGTCGCTGACCGAGTTGGAGAGATGAGCCGTTGCGATCAGTTCCAGCCGGCCGGCCGTCAGACCGGTTTCCTCGCGCAGCTCCCGCCGGGCCGTCGCTTCCGGAGATTCGGTCTCGGGGCTTCCGCCTTCAGGGATCTCCCAGGAATAGGCTTGCAACGGATATCGGTACTGCCCGACCAACCAGATCCCACCCTCGTGATCGACCGGCAAGACTCCGACGGCGCGGTTCTTGAAGTGGACGACGCCGTAAATGCCCGGCAAGCCGTCCGGGCGCTGCACCTGGTCCTCACGAACCCGGATCCAAGGGTTATCGTACACCAGGCGGCTCGACCGCATCTTCCAGGGGTTTGCACGATCGGGGTCAGGCGGGGGGTCGACGTGCGGCGTCATCGGGACGATCACCTCTTGAGAGCGGCCTGGAGGGACAGGCCCATGTCGGCCGGGCTCTTGGCGACGCGAACGCCGGCGCTTTCGAGGGCAGCGATCTTGTCGGTCGCCTTGCCCGCCCCCCCCGAGATGATCGCGCCGGCATGGCCCATGCGCTTGCCGGGAGGGGCTGTCTGACCGGCAATGAACGCGGCCAGCGGCTTGGTGAATCCGCCGGAGGCCTTGAAAGCGGCGGCCTGCTCCTCGGCGTTGCCCCCGATCTCGCCCATCATGAGCACGCCGTCCGTGTCAGGGTCGGCTTCGAAGAGTGCCAGTGTATCGACGAAGCTCGTGCCGTTGACCGGGTCGCCACCGATGCCCACGCAGGTACTCTGGCCGATTCCCAGGCTCGTGAGCTGCCAAACAGCCTCGTAAGTGAGGGTTCCCGAACGACTGACGACGCCGATCTTGCCCGGCATGTGGATGTAGCCCGGCATGATGCCGATCTTGCAGGCACCCGGTGTGATGATTCCCGGGCAGTTGGGGCCGATCAAGCGAGCCGACGGATGATGCGCCTTGAGGTAAGCCACCGCCCGGGCCATGTCGAGCACGGGGATTCCTTCCGTGATCGCGACGATGACCTTGATGCCCGCATCGGCGGCTTCCAAAATCGCATCGGCCGCGAACGGCGGCGGCACGAAGATCATGGTCGCGTCGGCGCCGGTCGCCGCCACGGCCTCGGTGCAGGTGTCGAACACGGGGACCCCGAGCGCCTGAGTGCCCCCTCGGCCCGGCGTGATTCCTCCCACGAGATTCGTGCCGTAAGCCTGACACTGTTCCGAGTGAAACGCGCCGGCCTTGCCGGTGATGCCCTGACAGATCAGCCGCGTGTTCTTGTTGACCAGGATGCTCATATTGATCCCTCTCGTTGTATCGCCTTGACCAGCTTCCGATAAGAGGAGTCAGTACATCTCGAGCATCGGCTCCCCGCCGTGTGCCGGGTTGCCGATCACGCGTCGAGCCTTCATGTCGACGACGAAATCCAGAAGCTCCAAGGGAACCTGGCCGATCAGTACGGGGCATTCGTCGGGAACTTCCGTCACGTCCGTTGGGCAATCCCGCCCTTTCACAGTCAAGCGGACAGTGCCATGGACCTTTATGGTCACAGTTCCCGCGGCCGTGACCGCCGTTCGAGCTCGGATGAGTTCGAGACCCAACTGTTGAATCATGCTCTTCGGCATCGAAAGGATCGTGGCCCCTGTATCGACCAAGGCATCGCTCACCTCGATGCTCCGAACCTGGTCAGCCGGGAGAAGACCTTTCGACGCCATGAATAGATCTCCCAGGTTTTCGATCTTCGCCGCCACTGTGACTCTTCCCATCGTCTCGGTTTCCATGATTGCCTCGCATTTCAAAAAGTCTGGTGCCGCGTCACGCCGCTCCCTTGGCCGCGGCGACGACCTTGCGGGCCGCGTCACTGAGGCCGTCGGCCGTGACGATCTTGCGGCCGCACTCCTCGATGAGCTTCTTACCCAGCTCGACGTTGGTTCCTTCGAGCCGGACGACCAAGGGGACGCGGAAATCGAGCTCGCCGTAAGCCGCCAGGAGCGCGGCCGCGATCGTGTCGCACTTCATGATGCCGCCGAAGATATTGACCAGGACGGCCTTGACCCGCCCCGAGCTCAAGAGGATGCGAAACCCCTCGAGGACCTGGTCCTTGCTGGCACCCCCGCCGACATCCAGGAAATTGGCCGGCTCGCCTCCGTGGTACTTGATCAGGTCCATGGTGCTCATGGCCAGCCCCGCGCCATTGACCAGGCAGGCGATGTCGCCGTCCAGGCTGACGTAGCTCAGCCCGCTCTTCGAGGCGCGCAGCTCGGCCGGGTCTTCCTCGGTCTTGTCGAGCATCGCGGCGATGTCCGGGTGGCGGAACAAGGCGTTGTCGTCGAAGCTGAGCTTGCAGTCGAGGGCCAGGACGTCGCCCGAGGCGGTGACAATCATGGGGTTGACTTCGGCGAGCGAAGCATCCGTCTCGATGAACAGTCTCACGAAGCTCTTGAAGAAGCTGGCGCCTTTCTTGGCGGTGTCGCCGGTCAGAGCGAGCGACTTGGCGATCTTCCGAGCCTGAAAATCGGCCAGGCCGAGCCCCATGTCGATCGGGATGCGAAGGATCTTCTCGGGATTCTCGAGGGCCACGGTCTCGATCTCGACGCCCCCCTCGGTCGAGGCCATCAAGACAGGGCATTGAAGGCCGCGGTCGACCGCCATTCCCAGGTAAAGCTCGCGGGCGATGTCGTGCCCGACCGTGACGAGGACCTTCGAGATCGGACTTCCCTGAAGACCGGTCTGATAGGTCACCAGCGTCTTGCCGAGCAAGCTGCCGGCGGCTCGTTCCGCCTCCTGGGCCGACTTGACGAGTTGCACGCCCTTGGCCATCGTCTCGGGCCGCGGCTGCCGCCCGCTGGCAATCTCGAGCGCGCGGGCACGATCGTCACCGGGCCCGACGGCCACCCCCTTGCCGCGTCCGCCGGCGTGAACTTGGGCCTTGACCACGACCAATCCACCTCCCACCGCGTCGTAGGCCTTGGCGGCATCCGCCGGGCTGGTCACCACGATCCCTTCCGGAACGGCAACCCCGGCTTTCTTGAGCAGCTCTTTCGCCTGATATTCGTGGACCTTCATCGAGCGAGGATCCTGATTCTTGAGTGGGAATCCTTTCTCCGCTTCGATCGCGGCGAAAGGGCCATGGTTGGTTCGGTTGTACCACGCTTGCCGCACTCTTTCCAGCAGGGGGGCTGCGGAAGGATGAAGGATGAAGGATGAGTCGATCCCGGCTCGCCGATTCTTGGGTTGCGGCTCTGCCGCGATCGGGACATGGATCACGGCTCGCGCTCGATCTGGCGCTCGATCTCCGCGATGTCGGCGTCGGTCAACAGGGAGTCGCGGGGCGGAAGTGCCCGCTGGATCTCGTCTGCCTCGGCGATTTCGCCGAACGTCTCGACCCAGAAGGCTGACTCAGCGGGCGTCGGCTGTTGTTCCTGGTCGCGGGCCAGGGACTCGGGCCGAGCCGCATCCGGCGATTTTCTGGCCTTGTGCTCCTTGAAGTCGTCGATCAAGACCCAGAATTCGTCAGCAGTGAGGGATTTGGTCCTGCGGCGGGCGGCGGCCTGGCGGATGCGCCGATCGGAAGAAATGACCGTCAACGTCTTGGGGTTCGAGTGCTCGGCGATGAGCTGCTCGATTCGCGCATCGGCGTTCTCATCTCCGAGTGCGAAAAGGACCCCGAGTCCCCGATAGTCCGCATCGAGCCGGAAGTCGCCGGGGGGCACCGAGGCATCGAAGACCACCGTGGTCTGGCGGGCGATGTCCGGTCCCAGCGCGGCCGACAGCTCGTCGAGGAAGCGACGGCGCGCGCGGCGAAATCCCTCGCGGCCGAGCTTCGGTCCGAGCCGCCCCCCCGCGTGCATCACGTTGTACCCATCGATGAGCCAGCGCATGAGCGACGAGATCAAATGGCCTGTCTGCTTGACCATTCCCCCCATGATCAGTTTAGATCGATGCCCGGGGGATTCAAGGTTTCCTTGTTCGGATCCCGCTTCACCACTACAATGAAAAGGCGTTGCTCAGAACGCTTTATCTCTGCCGTGCCGGCCACAGATGGAGGACGATTCATGAGCACGGTCCCCAGGCGCTCTTCCCCTTCCGACACCAAGCCCTCATTCCGCTACGGTTATCGGGAGGTGCGGGTCAAGCAGCCCAACGGCCGCGTTAAATTCAAGAGAGTCCCGTTGACCTTACGGGATGTCCTCCACCCTCGGTTCGGAGACGTCCATGTGCTCAGCGACCCGCACGCCGACGACTGTAATTATCTCAGATCCGTTCTCAAGGACCGGTATGCGGCCGACCGGTCCGTCGCGGTCTTCTCGGACTGCGGGATCTTTTGGGACGTGCCCAGGCTCGGGCACCACAGCCCCGACTTGTCGGTGATCTTTGGCGTGAAACAGCGGAAGGACTGGAAGACGTTCGACGTCAAGGAGGAGAAAGTCCGTCCGCGGCTCATCATCGAAGTCACCTCGCCATCCACGCGGGTCAACGATGTCAAGACCAAGGTCAAGCAGTATGCCACGGCGGGAGTTCCGCATTACGTGATCGCGGATGCCGAGGAGAACAACAATCGCCGGCGGCTGACGCTGATCGCCTATCGGCTGGCAGGTGAATCGTTCGTCAGCGTGCCGCTCGACGAGCACGGGCGTGCGTGGCTGGACCCCGTGGGTCTCTGGTTGGCCGTGAAGGTTTATCCGGAGACCGGTGGCGACCGACTGGTTCTCGTCGACCCGTCTGCCGGCCAGGAGATCGGCGACTACACGGCGATCCGGCGAACGCTCGCCGCCGAGACCGAAGCACGCGCACGAGCCGAGGCCCAGGTCGAAGCCGCCTTGCAGGCACGCTCCCGAGCCGTGGCCCAGGTACAAGCCGCCTTCCAGGCACGCGCCCAAGCCGAGGCCGAGGCACGGGCGGCCGAAGAACGGGCCCGCGCCGCGGAGGACCGGCTCCGCCAGCTCGAAGCCGAGCTGAAGCGGCGTGGAAGGGGCAAATCATCGTGACGAGGTTGGCGAACAAAGTTCTTCGGAACAAATCCCAGTCGAGAGGAGACTACTCTTGCGGGAACGAGTGACCCAGGAGGAGGTCGGCCGGTGGCAACGGTTCAAAACGGCGCCGTCTTGCGGCAAATCCGCGTGCTATTCCACGCGGGCTCGGTCGCGGGTCTGACGGACGCGCAACTGCTGGAGCGGTTCACGGCCCGAGACAGCGAGGTGGCTGAACTCGCGTTCGCGGCGATCGTCGAGCGGCACGGACCGATGGTACTCCGGGTCTGCCGCCAGACGCTGGGCGACCTGCACGACGCCCAGGACGCCTTCCAGGCGACCTTCTTCATCCTGGCCCGCAAGGCGCGTTCGGTTCGCCGGCGCGAGTCGCTGGCGAGCTGGTTGCACGGGGTCGCCCACCGCGTCTGTCTCCGGGCTCGGTCGGCCAAGGTTCGGCGTCGAGTGCATGAACACACGGCCGCAACCTTGGCGGGGGCTGGCGCGTCGGGATTCGCCCTGGGTGAGACCTCGGAATTGGGAGAACTGATTCACGAGGAGCTCGCGCGGCTCCCCGAGCGGTTCCGCGCTCCAATCCTGCTCTGTGACCTGGAGGATGTCGCCTACGAAGAGGCAGCCCGTGTCCTCGGCTGCCCCATTGGGACGGTCAAGAGCCGCCTGGCGCGGGGCCGGGAAAAGCTTCGCCTCCGGCTCGCCCTCCGCGGGCTCGCCCCGCTGGCCGGGATACCCGTGGCGCCGGCGGCAAGAGCCTCGGTCCCGACAACCCTACGGGACGCGACGGCACATGCAGCGACACGACTTGCGATGCACGGACCGCCGGCTGTCGGGATCGTCTCGGCGCCGGTAGCCTCTCTCACGAACGGAGTGCTTCAATCCATGATCCTGTTCAGGCTGAAGATCGCTGCGTCGGTCATTCTCGTAGCTTGCCTGGGCACAACCGCCGCGGCGGTCCTCGCTCGTTCGGACTCGGGCGAGCAAGATGCGCCTAGCGCCGCCGCGCCCGCGCGACCCCTCGAGGAGGACGGCTCACTCGACCCCGTGATTTCCGCGATCCGATTTGAGGGGAAAGTTCACGACACGATCAAGAGACAGCTCGTGAGTCGGGTCGGACAGCCGCTCGATCTCGAGAAAGTCGAGGCCGACCTCAAGACCTTGATGAAGTCATCTTGGTTTTCCGATGTCACGTACTCACTGGACGAGTCGCCTCCCAAAAGCGGGAAGTACACCTTGATCTTCACGGTGACGAAAATGCCCGTGTTCATGCTCACCAAGGTCGAGTTCAAAGGGCTTAAACTCTTTCAGATAAAGGAGATCGAGTATAATACGGACTTGAAGGCCGGCAAGATCGCCGATCCCACTCGGACTCTGCTGGCCGTCGACAAGATCCGGCGGCTCTACCTGGAGAAGGGATACAACCAGGCCTCGGTCACGCTGCTCGAAGGGGGCAATCCCGGCGACACCAACGTCGTGATCGAGATCTTCGAGGGGCCCAAGCATCAGTTGCGATCGATCGACTTCGAGGGCAACCACTTTGCCACAGACGCCCAATTGATGGCCGAGATCACCAGAGAACCGGCGGCACTCGGCCGGATTGGCCTCGAGAACATCCTTGTCTATCGCGACCAAATCGAGGCGGATCGAGAAAGCCTCGTGAGTTACTACAAGAATCAGGGCTTCCTGAAGGTCGATGTGCGATCAGTCCTCCGCACCGGCGACAAGCCCGGAGACTTTCATCTGACCTATCTCATCCAAGAGAAAACCCGCTACCGGGTTGGCAAGATCGATTTCCTGAGCAACAAGAGAATCTCCAGTGAGAAGTTGCGCGAGGGCCTGCTGCTCCAGTCGGGCAGGCCTTTCCTCAATGAGTTCCTTGAAGAGGACAAGAAAAACATCATCGGCAAATACAAAACGATCGGTTGCGGCAATGCGCGGATCGTCCACGCTGTGCCTCGCTTTACCAGGAGCGTGGATCTGGTCGATCTCACCTACAAAATCGAGGAGGTGAAGCCGTAATCCAGGGGCCAGGTCGAGGCCGACTGCGTGCGCAGGTGCGGTCGACGCTTAGGGGCCGGCTCGCCCCCGAGCCGTACCCGGGAACAAGACGTCACACCGGAACGGCCGCGCCTGCCTGCTGGACGATCCCCCCCCGCGTGAAGCGTACCTCGCCTCCAACGATGACCGTGTGGGCGCGGCCGCGGACCTCCCAGCCGCCGAACGGCGTGTTACGGCTCTTGGAGCGGAACTTGGACGGGTCGATGGTCCATTGGATATCAGGGTCGATGATCGTGACGTCGGCGTCAGCGCCGGCGCGAAGCGTCCCCTTGGGGATCCCCAGAAGCTGCGCCGGATTGCAGGTCAGCTTGCGGAGGACCTCGGGCCAGGTCAGATGGCCCGCCTCGATCAGGCTTGTGACCGTGATCGGGATCATGGTCTCCAGGCCGATGATCCCGAACGGGGCCTGGTCGATCTCGCGCATTTTCTTCTCGCGGGCATGGGGCGCGTGGTCGGTGGCGATGATCTCGATCGTATGATCCTTCAACCCATTGATGACGGCCTCGACGTCGTTCCAGGTGCGGAGCGGCGGGTTCATCTTGTAGTGGGAATCGAAGGTGTGGAGCTTCTCGTCGGTGAGGGTGAAATGGTGGGGGCAGGCCTCGGCCGTGACGCGTACGCCGCGCCGCTTACCCTCGCGGACCAACTCGACCGAGCGCGCGGTCGAGATGTGCTGGATATGCAGGCGGCCGCCGGTGATTTCTGCAAGGCGGATGTCGCGCGCGACCATGATGTCCTCAGCCGCGGCCGGCATGCCGGGCAGCCCGAGCCGCATGGATTCGAACCCCTCGTGCATCACTCCGCCTGAGGTCAGCTCGGGCACCTGGCAATGCTGCATGATCACGCGGTCGAACATCTTGGCGTATTGCAAGGCGCGGCGCATCAGGGCGGCCGACGCGACCGGCGAGCCGTCATCCGTGAACGCGACGGCGCCACCGGCAACGAGCTGGCCGAGCTCGGCCAGCTCTTCACCCTTGCGGCCCTTACTGACGGCGCCGACCGGGTAGACGTTGGCCTGGCGCGCGCGCTGCGCCTGGAGCACCACGAACTCGGCGGTCGCCTGGGAATCGATGGCGGGCCGAGTGTTGGGCATGCACGCCACCGAGGTCACACCGCTTGCCAGAGCGGCGCTCGCGCCCGTGGCGATCGTCTCGTCCTCCTCGTTGCCCGGCTCGCGAAGATGGACATGCACGTCGATCAAGCCGGGACAAACGATCATCCCGTGGGCATCGATGACGATTTCAGCCTCCTCGTAGCCCCCTCCCATCGGCAGAATCCGGCCGCGGTTGATCCAAAGGTCGCCGACCTGGTCGAGATTCTGCCCGGGGTCGATGATCCGGCCGCCGGTGATTTGTATGGTCCGCAAGGCAGGTCCCCCCATCCCCTTTGCCATTCCCGTTGCAGCCTGACCGGCTCCGCTCACGCCCCGCCTTTGTCCGATCTGACACGTCGAGTAACGTCGCCCGGGCATCACCGGAGGTTGCTCCGGTCGCCCGTCAGTTTCTCTTTTCGAGCGGAGTCTCCTTGGTTTCCATGCGACCGGAGAGCAGGTAGAGCACTCCCATCCGGACGGCCAGCCCATTGGTGACCTGGTCCAGAATCGCCGAGTGCTTGCCGTCCGCGACTTCCGGGGTCAGCTCGACACCGCGGTTGATGGGACCGGGGGCGAGCAGCAAGAGGTCCGGCTTGGCGAAATCCAGGCGCTCCTGGGTCATCTGGTAAAACTTCGAGTATTCGGCAACCGAGGGGAATAACCCTCCCTGCTGCCGTTCAAACTGGATACGCAGGACGTTGACGACGTCGCACCGCGGCAAGATCTCGTCGAGGTGATAGGCGACCTCGCAGCCGACCCGCTCCCAGGCCCTGGGCACCAGGGTCGGCGGTCCGCACAAGATGACCTTCGCGCCCAGCTTGGTCAGTGCCCAGATATTCGATCGGGCGACTCGGGAATGGGAAATGTCGCCCAGCAGCCCGACGGTCAGGCCGTCGATCCGCCCCTTGGCGCGCCGGATCGTCATCAAATCCACGAGACCTTGGGTCGGGTGCTCGTGCGCGCCGTCGCCGGCATTGATGATCGAGCAGTTGAGATGCTGAGCCAGCAGGTGAGGCGTGCCCGGGGTGGGGTGGCGAATCACCAGGACATCGGCCCCCATGGCTTCGATGTTCTTGGCCGTATCGATGAACGACTCTCCCTTTGAGAGGCTCGAGCCGCTTGGAGAGAAGTCCTGCGTATCCGCCGATAGCCGCTTGGCCGCCAGGCTGAAGCTGGTCCGCGTCCGGGTCGAGTTCTCGAAGAACAAGTTGAACACGATCCGCCCTTGCAGAGCGGGAACCTTCTTGCGGCTGCGAGTCGATATCTCGACGAACGACTCCGCGGTATCCAGGAGCGCCACGATCTCCTCTCTCGACAGATCTTCCAGACCCAGCAAATGCTTACGGCTCCAGGGGGCCGTGTTCACACCAGGGCTGGGAGACGATGCGACCTTCACGGCGTAGGGCTCCTTTCGACCGGGAATGGGGTGCGGCCCCCGGCGAACCTCACGATCTCCTCGACCGGATCGTTGGGGTGAAGGCGCACGCGCACATGATCGCTGTGGTCCGTGACGACGTTCAGACCGACGACGTCGGCCTGAATCGGGATCTCGCGGTGACCGCGATCGACCAGCACTGCCAGGCGGACACACGCGGGACGACCCAGGTCGCAGATCGCATTCAAGGCGGCGCGGACCGTCCGCCCCGTGAACAGGACGTCGTCCACCAGGACCACCTCCGCGCCGTCGATGTCGAACGGGACCTCGGTGCCTCGAAGGACCGGCCACCGCTGTGCCTGTCCGAGATCGTCGCGGTAGAGGGTGATATCAACCGCACCCACTTCGATGTCCCGGCCGAGGAGAAGCCGCAGCTCGCGAGCCAGCCGCTCGGCCAGCGGAACCCCACGGGTCCGGATTCCGACCAAGAACAAGGGCACACCCGGGCGCCCTCCCTCGACAAGCTTCCGGGCCATGGAGGCGATCAGACCCTCGATCTGGTGGGCGTCGCAGAGTCGTCGCTCACTCGGGTTCATGCGTTCGACCCCTCCGCACCTGGGCAGCCGACCTGGGTGACACCGCCTGGGAATGTAGCAGAGACTCACGCACTCTTTCAAGCGGCGGCGCCACCTGACGTGGAAACCGGGTTCTGTCGGGCTCGCGCCGCCGGTTAATCCCCGACCTGAAAGAGTGCTTGTTAGCTCTTGTTTTTTCCTTACGGAACTCAGCAACGGGCCGAAAATGACTTCCGGGTCTCGTCTCGGGAAATCGGTGGGGTCAAGAGACGGCGGGCGCGGAGGCCCGCCCTCGTCCAAAGCTCTCCGTACTGTCACTTGCTCGAAGGATGAAAAAGAAGGGTTTTACTCATCCTTCCGCCTTGGAAAATCCAGCCGTCCCGGAAACCAGAGAGGCGTAGGTGCAACTTGCCAAAGTCGGAAACCTCCGTCACCAGGGACTTGGCCTTACTCACCTGGCTTCTCCGACTTCGTGCGCGCCTTCGACTGCTTGGCCTTCATGGCGGCCATCTGGGCCAACGACAGCGCGCGTACCCGGCCATCGGGCCCGTCGGCCGTCCAAGCCGACGCATCAACTTGTGCGGGCCAGCGAATTCTGGAAAAGTTGAAAGCAAAAGGTCGTGACGTGTACTATCTATGGCAGAGCGGTCGCGATCAAAAGGGGGGACGCATGACGAGTGGACCGCGCGGTTTAGACCTCCGGTCGATCCAGACGCTTTTCAACGTGGGATCTGTCGCCGGAATGACCGAAGAGCTACTTCGAGAGCGCCTGACGCGGCGGGGGCTGTCCCCTTCCGTCGTCATCGCGCCGGTCCATGGCATGCGCTTTCTCTCGAATGCCCTGCCACACGGGCTGGCCGAATCGACCATGAACTTCGCGAAGCACGCCGTGACCGGGAAAGCGATGACGGCCGGGGTGGTGCCAAGCGCATTCGCAAACCTGACGGAAGGAGTTGTTCATACTATGACAATCAAGAAACTGACAATCGCCGCGACAACTCTCCTCGTTGCGGGAATCGGCGCATCGAGCGTCGGCTGGTTGGCGATCCGGGCAGCCAGAGCTCATCCCAATCCCGCCGTCGCCGAGCAGGCCCAGAATCAGCCGAGCGGGGCCGCGGCGGCCGCCAATGGGAAAGAGGAAATTCGAGCGCGGCAACGTAGCGGCAAGAACCTGAGAACGATCGCCCTCGCGATGTATAACTACTCCAACGCAGCCGTCGATAACCGTTTCCCGGAGGCGGCGACGATCAAGGACGACAAGCCGCTGCTAAGCTGGCGCGTTGCTCTCTTGCCGCACCTCGGCCAGCAGGCACTCTACGACAAGTTCCGGCTTGACCAACCCTGGGACAGCGCGCAGAACAAGGCACTCGTGGAACAGATCCCCGAGGTCTATTCTCCCGTCATTCCGCGCGGTGAGCCCAAGGGCTACACCTATTACCAGGTCTTTTCCGGTGAAGGGGCCATGTTCGACGGCAGCTTCAGGCCAATCCTCAGCGACATTTTCGACGGGCCGGCGCAGACAGCCATGGTCGTTGAGGCGGGCAAGGCGGTTCCGTGGACCAAGCCCGAGGACGTGCCGTTCGACAAGGACAAGCCGCTTCCCAAGCTCGGAGGCGAGTTTGGGCAAGGCCTCCATGTCCTCTTCGCTGACGGGTCCGTCATGTTCCTCAGCAAGAAAATCGAAGAGAAGACCCTGCGCGCCTTGATTACGCCTCGAGGAAGCGACGCAATCTCCAGGAACCAACTTCCGGTGATTCCTCCTCCTCGCCCGGAAAAGGATTGAAGGCGAAGGTCAAGACACGCAGGTCAAAAGGCGGCGGAGCGTTGCGTCTTCCTTACCCCTTCCCAGGAACATGGCCTCGGGGCGACGACTGACGGCGCGAGGTCACCATCAGCGGCCGGTCGTCATACCAGATGAAATAGTTCGGCATAAGGCATTGTCAACCAGGAACCTCATGGCACGGTGACCACTGGAAGCTCGCGCTCACGGACCGTCTCGGCCGCGTACTGCAGTGCTTCGCGGATATCGTCGGCTTCGAGGTCCGGATACGCGGTCAGGATTTCTGCAGTTGACATTTCCTCGGCGACCATGCCTACGACCGTCGCCACCGGGATCCGCAAGCCCCGGATGCAAGGCACCCCGCCCATCTGGTCGGGATTCACCGTGATGCGCGAGAATCTCATCGTCGGATCTCCTCTGCATTTCCCGTGAGCGTAATCGTCTTCGAGAGTCATTGCAACCATGGCTCCAACCTGAGCGAAGGTGTCATCCGGCCCAAGCCCGGCCAACACTGGCAAGGCCAGGTCGCACACGGCTTCCATCTCTGACACCAGTGCCCCCGCGGGCCATCTCGCCTTTTCCCCCAATCCAGAAACGCATACCATGGGGGCGTCTCACCCAACGATCCAGGAGGTTCCGTCGCGATGAAGATCATCTTGGCGAATCCCCGAGGTTTCTGCGCGGGGGTCAACATGGCGATCGAGTGCCTCGAGCGCGCACTCGACTTCTTCGGGCCGCCACTCTACGTTTATCACGAGATCGTCCATAACAAGTTCGTCGTCGAACGGTTTCGACACCGCGGAACCATCTTCGTCGAATCACTCGACGAAGTCCCGCCTGGCTCTCCACTCCTCTACAGTGCCCACGGCGTCTCCCCTCAAATTCGTGAGCAGGCCCGCCGGAGACAGATCCTGGCCATCGACGCCACCTGCCCGCTCGTCATCAAGGTCCATCTCGAGGCCGTTCGCTACGCGCGAGAAGGATACAGCATCGTCCTGATC
This sequence comes from Isosphaerales bacterium, assembly GCA_044450785.1. Classification (GTDB taxonomy): domain Bacteria; phylum Planctomycetota; class Planctomycetia; order Isosphaerales; family Isosphaeraceae; genus JBIOJM01. Next base: position 2,366 of record JBIOJM010000009.1, on the reverse strand, counting down.
GGCCACGAAGGGCACGACGAAGTCATCGGTACCATGGGCGAGGCACCCAATCAGATGATCCTGGTCGAAACAGCCGAGGACGTCGATCGGCTCGCCATCCGCGACCCGAACAAGGTCGCCTATCTGACCCAGACGACGCTGAGCGTCGACGATGCCAACGTCGTCATCAGCGCGCTCCGGAAAAAGTTTCCCAACATCGCCAATCCACCCAAGGACGATATCTGCTACGCAACCCAGAATCGTCAGGAAGCCGTCCGTGACCTGGCGGCCCAGGCTGACTTGGTCCTCGTGCTCGGCAGCCAGAACAGCTCAAATAGCCGCCGCCTGGCCGAGATCGCCAACGGGCTCGGGATTCCCTCATTCCTGATCGACGGCGTCTCCGAGATCCGGGATGATTGGTTCCACGGCATCGAGACGGTCTTGATCACCGCCGGAGCCAGCGCGCCGGAGGACGTCGTGCAGGAATGCGTCGAGTATCTGCAAAACAACTTCGGCGCGACGATCCAGGAAGAAACCATCCGTACGGAGAACGTGCATTTCCCACTGCCAAAGTCGCTACGGGAATTGCTGCGCGGCGAATCGAGCATCAACTCCGGCGCCGGCTTCGAGCCGGTGGGCGAAGAAGAGCCGTCTGACGCCGCGGTCGGGTGGATCTGATTGATGTGCTTGGCCGATTGTTGAGATCGGCCGGAATTCCGTCAAAAGGCTTGGTGGGAATCGGACCGGGAGCGAAGCAGGTCGAGCTCCTGGTCTTCGCGGTCCATCTCGTCCAGGACGTGGGTGCTCTGCCGCACCGCCGAGATGACCATCGCGGTCACCTGGATGAGAGTGATCGTCCAGATCAGTCTGAAACCGTACACCAGCAGGTGGCCTTCCAACCCGCCGAATTGCCTGGGCTTCAAGGGCCAACCAGCCCCCCAGTCGGTCTGCTGGGAGAAGAAAAGCATCCAGACCAAGGCGCCCGTGGCCGCCATCGACCGGGTCGACTTGTCCGAATCGCTTGCATGGTCGATGCCAAGATGAACCAGGTAACCGCTCGACAAGCTCGAGAGCAGGGCGAATTTGCCCCAACCCAACGCAATTCCAACATTTTCGCGCAACCAGCCATGCCCGACGTCCCCGAGCTGCACCCCCATTTCATCACCCCGCGCAACGAACCAGAGCGCCAGATTGGTCAGGCACATCAACAGCAACAGACCCACCCGTCGCTGCCAGCTCGCATGATTCCATCGTCCCCAGAGCAAGGTCGCGCCGATCAAAGCGCCCCAAACGATCGGGGTCCTGAGCCACTGATTCCACATCTGGGTGTGGATCCAGATGCTCAGATCTCGGTTGAAAAAGCCGACCAAGCCCAACACGGACCCGAAGCAGGCCAAGGCCAAGCCGAATGCGGTGATCGCGAAGCCCAGCCGGCAGAGTTGGTAGGTCTTGCGAAGCTGTTCTCGTTCCAGGTCGTACATGTGGGAAGGGCTTCAAGTCGAGGATGCAACCGATCAGAAAAAAAAGCGATGCCTGTTATTCTAAGTGGACTCGGCGAGCACGCCAAGTGCCCTGCCTCCCGGCCCGCGAGGCAACGTCGCCGGCCGCGGGCGTGGGCATGGCACTTCGCCGACGCCGCTGGGCCACGACGAGGAATCAAGGCGATAAGGTGGCGGAGCCGGCCGCCGGCTCGATCGGCCTGACGACCAGCGCGACGATCCCCCATTCGGCCGACGCCCCGGCCGATTCCATGCAAGGCAAGGGTCGCTCAATTTCGAGTACGAGCAAATTCCGGTCGCGCGAGTGGTCGATCTGGAGTTCGTAAAGCGACTTTTCGGGGGCGACTCCCGCGATCGGCTGTCCGTTCAGCAGGATGCACCGGATCCCGGCGACTTGATCCAGTCGCAAGATCAAGAGCTCGCGGTCTGGATCAAAAGGGGGCCGGCCAAATCGCCGGGTCAAACGCATCCGTCCGAGGCCGTCCGGGCTCCAGCGGATCGGCAGGGTCACCCGCTGCTCATCGGAATCGGGCAGCCCGGCTGCGCAACATCCCCACCCGCCGCGGAGCCGGATCCGATGCTCGATCACGCTTGGATTCACTCCTTTGGTCTGGCCTTCAGTGGAATAACTCATTATAGTCGGGTTTTCCTTGGAGCAATTCAAGGTTGTGCCACGGTTTCCCGCTCCGATCGCCATCCTCCCGGTTCCTGGCGGAACCCTGTTCAGGTCGGCCATGCTCTCATAAGTCGACGGAGGAAATGATGTCGTGGGCGAAACGGCGCCGTAGCCTGGGCATTTACACATCCATGGCCGGCGAGAGTGTCGGCCCTACCGCGGGACTGATGTCCGTCGCGACTCGCTCATGAGCAACGGCCAAATCCATCTTG